>JAIRLK010000075.1 GCA_031259515.1 Treponema sp.
AAGTTAGAAGTTAGGAGGTTTGAGAAAATGAAAGTAACAGTATTTGTGTGGCTGTTTGTTGTAACAGCGGGAGCGTTTGTGTACGGGCAGAGTCCTTCAGCGGCGGAATTGCTGCGGCGGGTGGACGACAACGAGATCTATACCACCATCGAATACGAAGGGGAGATGATCATCGACTATCAGAACAAGCGTTTTGTCAAAACCATGAAAGCCTGGGGCCGGGAAAATTCCGACAGCTTTGTTGAATTTACCAACCCGGAGGACCGGGGTACCAAGTACCTCAAAAAAGGCGGGCGGCTCTACGTGTACTCCCCGGATACCGAAGAAGTGATGCTGATTTCCGGGCATATGCTTAAAGAGAGCATGATGGGATCGGATATGTCCTACGAAGACAGTATCGAGAACGAAAAACTCCTCAACCGCTACGATCCGGTCCTCGGCGGTTCCGCGGCCTGGAACCTGGGCGGCGTAAACCGGGACTGCTGGATTTTGGACCTGACCGCGAAAAAGCGCACCGAAAGTTACCCCAAACAAAAACTCTGGATAGACAAGGAGACCGGGGACTGTCTCCACTATGAACTCTTTGCCCTTTCCGGCGCGAAACTCAAGGACTACAACCTTGTCAAGGTGGAAGTCTTCGGCGGCCGCCGTTTCCCAGTGGAAATTGAGATACGGGACCTTCTGAGGAAAAACAGCAAGACCACTATGATCATGCGGAATGTGATCCTGGACCGGCCCATTGCGGACTCGGTGTTCAGCCAGCGGAATTTGGCGCGGTAGGAGTGCAACATGAGCAGGATGGGGATAGCGCGGATTATCGCGGCTGCGGTTCTCCTCGGCATTGCGGGGGGAGCGCTTTTCGCGGAAGGGCTTACGGTTTCAGGGATACTGGACAGTAGCTTTACGGCAGGGGCTGGAGCCGGGGAACTGCCGGATTGTTTCTACGGCATTGAAGAGTACGCGAACCTCCGGGTTCAGGGAAAGCTGCGGGATGGGTTATCCTTTTACAGCGCCTTTAACCTGATCGCTGCGGCGGGGACTTCCGCGCTGGGGCTTACCAGACAGGAGAACCCGGCTGCAGCGGCGGCCGCCCAGAACTATGCCGCCGCCATGGAGTTGGAACGGCTCTACTTCCGGCTAAACGGATCGTACCTTGACCTTGACGGAGGACTTCTGCGGATCCCCTTTGGCTATGGTCTGGTTTTTGGGCCTTCGGATTTCCTCAACCCCAAGAATCCCCTGAAGCCGGATGCCCGGGTCCGGGCCGTCCTGGGAGGAAGCCTCTCCGCCTATCCCGCAGATTCTCTCAAGATTCAAGTCTTTGGGGCCGCGCCCCGGAACCCCCTCTCCCTGGACGGCGGGGGGACCCTGGCGGGGATCTCCGGAGAGCGGCACGGGGACTGGGCCAGCCTACAGGCCGTCTATGCCTATGAAACGCCAAAGGAAGGTTCACCATGGGGCGTACATCGGGGGGGCTTTTCCTTCAAGGCGGATGTGGAAGCCGGTCTGGTGGCGGATGTCCTTTACACCTACAATCCCGAAGAGGGCTTTGGCATCCCGGGGCTTGCCGCCGGCGCGGGCCTTGACTATTCCTTTGGGGAGGGCAAATGGTATGCCCTCGCGGAGTACCTCTACAACGGGTCCTCATCCTCCACATCGGTACAAAGCGGCAATCCGGCCGGATTTTCCGGGGAACATTTCCTGTATACGGTCATACAGTATCTGATGAATGACTACACCAACCTGAGCCTGGCCTGCCTTTCGGGTTTGAGCGATTGCTCCTTTACCCCTATCCTCAGCGCGGAGCATGAGCTGTTCCAGGGCTTCACCCTGAGTATGTCCGCACGGGTTCCCCTGGATCGGGATAACCGGGGGGAACTGGGGCCTGAAAACAGCCAGGCCCGCTTCCTGTTCAACCTCAAGGCGCGGCTGCGTTTCTGATCCAAGCTAACACTGCGGCCCTTCGGGGCGCCGCCCCTGTAGACTGAATAGTTACTTACCGGGATACGCACATTTTACAGGGACTTTGGGGCAAACCGGCTTTTTTAACCGCACATACGCTCCTTTACAGCCGGATAGCTAGACGGTATGATCGATGCATCAAAGGCTTACAAGGGAGGAGTATGTCCCTAGCGTATAAAGAATATCCGGTCCCCGGCAAGCGGCGGTACACCTATGCCGATTATCTTGCATGGGATGATAACGTTCCGGCTGTATGCGAAGTTTGGGCTATTTTCATACTTTTTGTTTTACATTATTATTGATTTCATATTTCTTTTTTGGCATCGAATTTTATAAATATTCTAAAATATATTTGAATCATTTTAAGAAAAATTCATGTTTCCATTTTTTTCCGATATATCAGTTGCTTTCTTTTGATCCGCACATACTTGCCATAATTTTATTTTTCCATTTATTATTTCTGCCTGCCATGCCGCCGGTATTTTCCAGTAAGTTTCATTGGTTTCTGTTTTTTTATTTTCATGTGTTCCACCTGCAAAACCAAACGCCGCTATTTTATTTTCATCAAAATATATATCGGTAATTTCTATATTATAATCGGGAAACATTTTAAAATAACCTTCCCAACCATTTTTCATTTCATCTTTTCCAATGTTTTTTCCACCCCATGCATCAAAAAATATATGATCGTCAGCCATTAA
>JAIRLK010000101.1 GCA_031259515.1 Treponema sp.
TGTGCTCTTCCGATCTGTGTTAAGCCTTTTTGCAGGCCATGCTCTAGCATTATCAGAGTGTTTGCTTTTCCGGTATACAGAATCCACAAAACGCTTTCATTGGTTGAATATTTCTGTATTAATGCCTCTATTTGCTCATTGGCGGCCTTGTTTTTGACCCCTGCGCCCATCTCTTGATCCTTCTCATGCAGTGTAGCATGGAGAAGCTGTTAAATCAATTGATTAATATACGGATGTTGCCCCGCTCGTCGGTTTCAAGGCCGGAACCGGGGACCTCCGTCAAGACCGGGCGGCCAAGGCTCGTATGGGGGCCGGTGTTCCGGCGGCTTGGGCAGCATCTCAATTTGCGGCGTACTGCCAGGGATATACAGCTAAGGGTGAAAAATTAGTAATTCGGCAGTGGCGCCATGCGGTACGGGGGAACCCGGAGAATCCAGTCTTTGCGGTAGCCGATATTAGCGATAAGGCCGTCATCCTTGTCTTTCCTCCGGGCAAAATAAAAAGGCGCCCGGTAAAACCCCCATTCCTCAGCGTCATCACTGCCCTCCAGGATCTTGTCGCATAAAAGAATGGCATCGTCTATTACCTGCGGAGGATGAGGATCATTTCCATGACCACTCAAAAGCCAATCGAATTCCCGCTGCCATTCCCTGAAGTGTAGCAATCCTTTTTTATAATCCGGGATGCTTGTTGATCCATCCAAATATAAAAGGGTATGGGGATTACAGCAATCGCCGGTAAAAACAATCCGTTGGACCCGTTCCAGAAAAACAAGGCTTCCCAAGCTATGCCCCGGAACATGGATCACCTCAATAACGCGCCCTCCAAGATCAAAGGAGTCGTCGTCGTAGAGGGGATAGGTCCGCAGGGCCGAAGGAGGAGTCAGATCTGTCCATTGCACAAAGGTAGAACCACCGTTACTGTTTTCAATATGTTCCCTGCGATGCTTTACCGTAGTATCGTCATATAAGAACCGAATATCATCGGGGTGCATGGAACAGACGCCGAAATCAAAACATCCGCCGGAATGATCCGCATGACCATGGGTAAGGGCGACATGAATGGGCAGATCCGTCAACTCCCGGCAATAGGCGCGCAGGTTGCCCGCTCCGGTAAGGGTATCGATCAGAAGAGCATATTTATCCCCTTCTAGGAGATAGGCGTTTTCCCCGGCGGTTCCCCGAATCAGCGTCGTCCTGTTTGCAACAACCCAGTTTGAAAAAAATTTCGATTGCATATTTACTCCTTTATGGCGCCAATGGTAATACCTTTGACAAAATATTTCTGAAAAAAAGGATAAATCACCAGAACTGGTATCACCCCGATTACCGCCATAGCCATCCGCACGGTGTTTCCGGGGATACGGGCAATCTCCCGGGCGGCGGCGGCGCCCAGGCTGGAATTCCGCTGGAGAAAACTAAGGTTTTCCAGAATCCGGTTTAACAGGTTTTGTAAACTGAACAGCTTTGGCTCGGTTATATAGATAAGGCCATTGTACCAGTCGTTCCAGTAGGTTACGCCGGTCATAAGTCCCAGGGTGGCCAGTATGGGCAAGGACAAGGGCATTACAATCTGCACAAAGGTACCGAATTCCCCCAGGCCGTCAATCCGGGCCGAATCAATGATTGCTTCGGGAATATTGGCGGCAAAGAAGGTACGAACCAGGATAACATTAAATCCGTTCATTAAGAGACCGGGAACAATAAGTCCTGCCAGAGTATTTTTGATATGAAAAACCTGTGTGTAAACCAAATAGGTGGGGACCAAACCTCCGTTAAAAAGCATGGTGAAAAATACCAGAAATGAAAAAAAACGGCGCAGGGGGAACTGTTTACGGGACAGCGTATAGGCCAATAAACAGGTAAAGACCATGCTTACGACGGTGCCCAGGGCGGTAACCGTCAGGGATATTTTGATGGAATTGAGGATAAAATCCACCTGATCCACCAGATATTTATAGGCGTTAAGGCTCCAGGTTTTGGGGAAAAAGGCATACCCGTACTGAACGATAGCGGCTTCATCGGTAAAAGACGATATGATCAGCAGCGCAAAGGGTAAAATAATAGTACCTGTAATGGCGATCATAATAAGATGACACCAAAACTGCACGGTCCGGTCTTGTCGGTTCATAAATCACCCCCTAAAATAAGGCGTTTTCGGGATTAACCCGGCGTACAATCACGTTGGTTACAAAAACCAGGATAAAACCCACGATGGCTTGGTATAAGCCCGCCGCAGCGGTCATGCCTATATCCCCTAATAAGATAAGCCCCCGGTACACGTAGGTATCAATAACATTCGTCGCGTTGAACAGGGGCCCGGAATTCATTGGTACCCGGTAGAAAAGGCCAAAGTCCGAATAAAAGATACGGCCGACAGCCAGAAGTACCATAACGGAAATGACCGGTGTAATATGGGGTATGGTAATTTTAAGAATGACCTGTATCTTATTGGCGCCATCCAGTTCCGCAGCCTCATAATAGGTACGATCAATGCCTACCACTGCGGAAAGATAGATCACCGTATAAAATCCAAAGGATTTCCAAAGGCTGACGATGTTCAAAATCACCGGCCAATAGTTTGCTTCCACATACCAGGACACCGGGGTTTTTCCAATCATAGGCAAAATGGTTTTATCGATAAACCCCTGATCGGTACTAAGCAATGAGAAGGTCAGATAGCTGACAATGATCATCGAAATCAGGTACGGCAGAAGAATAATGGTCTGATAGAGCCGCGAAGCAAATTTGAAGCGGATTTCATTCAGAATAATCGCTATGGCTGTCGAAAAGAAGGTATTCAAAACGATAAAACCCGCATTGTACAATAGGGTATTTCGGGTAATAATAAAAGCATCCCGGGTACGGAATAAGAATCTGAAATTTTCAAAGCCGATAAAATGACTGCCCCAGATGCCTAACCGGAAATTATAATTCTTAAAGGCGACTATCAACCCGGCCATAGGCAAATAGTTGTTTACGAAAAAATAGGCAAGTCCCGGTAAGGCCATAAGGAAAAGCGGATAGTACCGGAAGATCGATTTCCGGTATTTTTTTATTCCCACAACGATTATCCCCCCGCATAAAAATTACAAACCGTGGTCTGTCCGGCGGATATGAACACGCTCTTCATACCGTCTTTGTCAGCAAATGGAATTACAACGCGCCGTTTGCGGCCGCCCAGGAATCCAGTTGGCGCTGCTTTTCCGCAATAATCTCACCGATACCTGCATTCTTTAGCGCTTGTATGAACTGGGGCAATACCGTATCGGGGTCCACCACTCCGTATTCCAAGCTCAGGCGGTATTGTTCAATTACGTTGTTGACCGATGCTACGGCGGTTTTTACAGGAGCCGAATCGTACTGAAACCCCAAAGCCCTGGATACCAGACCGCTCTTATTAAACCGATCAAGCTGTTCATAAAGATCCGGGGGATTTCCTTCCCATATATAGGAGGCCAGCTGATCCCCAAAGATCCACCCCGCGCCCATATCCCAGCCGGTGTTGTTCCAGGTAATCCCCTTGGGGTAGGTGATCACATTAGTATACCCAGGTACTTTTACGTAATGTTTTCCCTCAATCCCCCAGTCAATAAGGTTAATGAAGGCGGGATCGGTAAACATAATATTCAACACTTCCATTGCTTTTTCCGGATTGGAACAAGTTACCGGCAGGGCCCACATGAGACTGGTAACCGTCCGGGTGGTTACAAAAGGAGGAATAAAATCAGCCTGTACCAATTCATAATCCATGGTCATGGCGGTTTCACCGGCATATCCGGGTTTCAGATTGGCGCAGGATGCAAAAAGCGTGCCATTACTAATCATGGTATTACCGCCATCGGGGGTAGTCATGGCATCCTGGGGGATATAGCCCTTAAGGTACCATTCCCGAATCTTATGGACATACCGGGAATAGGCTTCCGAGGCATAGAGGTCCGCCACATGGAGATCATCCTGTCCCATATTCAACAGCACCCCCAAATCGTCCCCCAATGGGTCCCGGTCGTTAAAAAGCTGGAATACGATCCCGTGCCAGTTTCCCTGAGGAAAGATCATATACATATTGGGTTCCCCTTTCTTTATTTTGGCAAAGGTTTCATCAAGATATTCAATGGTATTCAGCCGGGCAAGATCGATAGTATACTTTTCTACGAGATCTTTGCGCATACAGAGACCGTAACTGCGCACCATGTCCCGCAAGCTCGGTACGCCGTAGAGCAGCCCTTCCGCTTTCGATGCAGTCAAATAGGTTTCCCCGATTTTAGCGGCCAGTTCCCGGCCCGCACTGCCGCCCATATACTCATCCATGGGGAGCAGCTTTCCCTGGCCAATGGTGTTGGCATAATTTTCCCCCAATACGGGCAGAAGGTCCAGTTTTTCATTCCCGGAAATCATCAAATTAATCTGCTGATCCCAGGCGGACCAGTCAATGGGCAGCAGGGTAAGCTCTACTCCCGCCTTTGCCCGGGTTATCCTGTTTAATTCTTCCGTTACCTGGGCCATATCTTCCAAACGGGCCCCGGAAAAGAAGGCCATGGTTAATTGGGTGTATTCCCCGCCATTATCGCCGTTCTGCCGCTTGCCGGAACATCCGGTACAAACCAGAACACAGAGTATCAATACCGAAAAAGGCGACTTTCTCATTTCCATCCTCCAAGACAAGAAAAATTTCTGATTTATTGCGTAATATTGTAATATTATTACAGTAATACTTTGATAAGTCAAGATGTTTTTGACATTTTTTTCATAAATTTTTCAATACATGAAAATAATCCGGTTAAAAAATGGGAAAAATATGATACTATTAAGGGAGGTTGTTTCAAAACTTCATTTTTTAAACAGCAACCTTAGATTTCGGGAGAAAAACAGACTAAAAGCCCGTTTTTCCAAAGATTGTTGCAAAATCAACCGGGGATAGAGACGCTATGGCTAAGAACATAAAGGTTACGGTTAAACGGATTGCTGACTTGGCTGGGGTTTCAACCGCCACAGTATCGCGGGTGTTAAATCATAAAACGACGGTCAACGAGGATACCCGGCAGAAAATTCTTGCGGTCATGGAGGAGCTTAATTTTAACATACCGGGATCATCTTCCCTTGCCGCCAGCCGGACTATCCTGCTCTTTGTACCGGATTTCACTAACCCTTTCAACGCCCTTATTATTCAGGGGATACAGCAATCCGCCGGTAATAACCATTACCGGGTCTTTATCCTTCAGTCTAAAGAAAAACAGTTGAGCTTTGAGGATTATGATGAGGCGGTAAAGAACCATTCCTTTGCGGGTATAATCCTGCTTAGCAGCGCCACCAATCAAAAACTCCTGGAACTGCTCACCGTTTCATGTCCTATCGTGATGTGTTCGGAATATTGCGACGTTAACGGTATCTCATTTGTCAGTACCGATGATGTCTCGGCGGCCAGAAAAGCGACCGAGTACCTCATATCCTGCGGCTGCAAAAAGATCGCCCTCCTCAATTTTTCGCTGAATTTCCGTTTTTCCCGGTACCGGGAACAGGGTTATACCGAAGCCCTGCATAAAGCGGGATTGAAAAAAAACGAGGACTGGATTGTTCACCTGTCTTCCATAAGCTATCATCTGGCCTATTCTTATGCCCTGCACCTGCTCTCCCAGCCCAATCCGCCGGATGCGATCTTTGCGATCTCCGATGTATACGCCGTGGCGGCCCTATACGCAGCTCAAAAGAAGGGACTGCGGGTTCCCGAAGATATTTCAGTGATCGGTTTTGACAATACTGAACTGTCTGCCATTACCAATCCGTCGTTAACCACGATGGAACAGCCAGGGATACAAATAGGATACCAATCCTGTGAACTGCTTATCGAAAAAATAAATAATCCCAAGACGGTAAAAAAAAGGATCATTATGAATACGGAACTGATCGTTCGGGAATCCACCCTGAATTTCCCCCAAAGATGAAATGCTATGAATTACCCGGAGATAGATGGGGAGTAAAACCGGGCCGGTAACAAAAACTCCGGGTCCGCAAACCTGGGGTAAACCCTGCGTCCGCCCCGCCCTCCGGCGGAGCGGGTCATCCCTCCCCAGGCGGCGTCTACAACGTGCGGATGATCGCTTCGGCGGCTGTCCGTCCGTCGGCGATGGCCCGGACAACAAGACTCGCGCCGTTCCGGGAGTCCCCGGCGGCCCAGACCTTGGGGTTCGACGTCTGGAAACTGCCACGGGTACGGATGTTGCCCCGTTCGTCGGTTTCAAGGTTAAATCCGGCGGTTACGCCGTCCTGGACTACATGGGTAAAACCCATAGCCAGAAGCACCAGATCCGCGGAAATCCGGAAGTCAGAACCGGGGACTTCGGTCAGGACCGGGCGGCCGTCTTTGACCGGCCACTCCACCTTATTGCAGTAAATATCCGTTACGGCGCCGTCCTTCCCGGCGAAATTCACCGTGTTTACCGACCAGAGGCGCTCGCAACCTTCGGCGTGGGAGCTTGAGGTTTTGAGTACCGTGGGCCACAGGGGCCAGGGAGCTGACGGGGGCCGGTGTTCAGGCGGCATGGGGAGCACCTCAAGCTGGGTTACCTTCCGGGCGCCCTGGCGGTTGGCGGTCCCCACACAGTCGGCGCCGGTATCGCCGCCGCCTATGACCACCACCTGCTTGCCATAGGCGGTAATCGGTTCCATGCCGCCCCTGGTTTCGCCGGCCAAAGCGCGGTTCTGGAGGGAGAGGAAGTCCAGGGCTTGAACAACGCCGGATAATTCGCGGCCAGGAACCGTGAGGTCCCGGGGCTCCCGAGCGCCTATGGTGAGGAGTACCAGATCGCAGGCGGCTTCCAGTTCCCGGGGCTGGATAAGGGCGCAGTCCAGGCCCTTTGTCCCAAAGGCGTAACGGCCTGAACCTACCCGGCAGCCGGTTTTAAAGATCACCCCTTCGGCCTCCATGAGCCGGACGCGCCGGTCTATAAAACTCTTGTCCAGCTTGAAGTCCGGAATGCCGTAACGGAGGTAGCCGCCGGGCTTCCGGTCTCCTTCGTAAACCGTGACGGAAAAACCCCGGCGGTTAAGATAGTAGGCTGCCGAAAGGCCCGCAGGACCGGCGCCGACGATGGCCACCCGCTTGCCGTTCCGGGATTTCGGGATCCGGGGGCTCACCAGACCCAGATCGAAGGCCTTCTCAATGATGGCAAGCTCGTTCTGCCTGATGGTAACCGGCTCGTCGTTACAACCCAGCACACAGGAAGCTTCGCAAAGAGCAGGGCACACCCGTCCGGTAAACTCCGGGAAGGGATTACCGTCCTCCAGAACGGCCCACGCGCCGGCCCAATCGCCCCGGTAGAGCCGGTCCTGCCATTCGGGCATTACATTGGAAACCGGACAGGCCCAATGGCAAAAGGGCACGCCGCAGTCCATACACCGGGCCGCCTGTTCCCGCCGCTCCTCATCGGGAAGGCGGCTTTCAACCTCACTGTAGTCGTTGATCCGCTCCTCCACCGGCCGGTAGCCGGCGGTCTTACGCCGTATCTTCAAAAAACCTTTTGGATCACCCATTATTTTCCTCTCTACGCCTGTCTTACACCCGTTCCGCGATTTCTTCCTGCTCGCGGATTTCACGGAGCCGCCGGTCCAGTTCCGCCAGCTTTATCTCTTCAAGGGCCCGTTTGTATTCCACCGGAAGTACCTTGATGAATTGAGGTTTGTAATCCCCCCAAGCGTCCAGAATTCCCCTGGCGTACACGGAACCGGTCCAATACACATGATTTCCGATTTGCTCTTTGACGAAATTTTCGTCATCTTCAGTATCCAGCCCCGAAAGTTCCACCATCCCCTTGTTCAGGAAGTATGAAAAGTCGCCGGTTATGTCCAGCACATAGGCAATGCCCCCGGACATGCCGGCGGCGAAGTTCCTGCCTACCTTGCCTAAAACAACGACCCGTCCGCCGGTCATGTACTCGGCGCAGTGATCCCCCGTACCTTCCACCACCGCGATGGCTCCGGAATTCCGCACACAGAACCGCTCGCCCGCGACACCGGCGGCGTAGAGCATACCCGAAGTCGCGCCGTAAAGCGCCGTATTCCCCACGATGATGTTCTCGTTGGTCTTGAAGGTTGAGCCTGCGGGAGGGGCAACGATGATGCGTCCGCCGGAAAGCCCCTTGCCCAGGTAGTCGTTGGCATCCCCGGCAAGGCGGAAGTTGATGCCCCGTGCCAGGAACGCGCCGAAACTCTGGCCTGCCGAGCCGGTAAAGTCCAGGGTAATGAAATTCTCCGGGAGGCCCTTCGCGCCGAAACGCCGGGATACCTCGTAGGAGAGCATGGCGCCCACCGCCCGGTCGGTATTACGGATGGGGAATTCCAGCGCCGTCGGGATTTTCTTATCCAGGGCGGTACGGCATTTTTCGATGAGCCTGCGATCCAGCACGGCGTCTATCTTGTGTATCTGAGGCTGAACGCACCGCAGGGCATCCCCGCCGGGAATACCCGCCGGACCCGCGCTTTTAAAGAGGATCCGGGAAAGGTCAACTCCCGAAACCTTAGGCCTATCACAGCGCCGGGCGGCCAGATATTCGGAATGTCCCACGAGTTCATCGAAACGCCTGAACCCCAGGGAAGCCATGAGCTCCCGAGTTTCTCTGGCAAGGAAGCGGAAGAAGTTAATAAGATATTCGCTCTTGCCGGCGAACCGCTTCCGCAGGTCCGGGTCCTGGGTGGCAACCCCCATGGGACAGGTGTTCTCGTGGCACTTGCGCATCATCACGCAGCCCATGACGATGAGGGCGGCCGTCCCAAAGCCGAATTCCTCCGCCCCCAGCATACCGGCGATAATGATGTCCCGTCCGGTCTTGAGCTGCCCGTCGGTCATGAGCCGTACCCGGCCCCGGAGACCGTTTTGCACCAGCACCTGGTGGGTCTCGGAAAGGCCCAGTTCCCAGGGGATGCCGGCGTGACGAATGCTGCTTTGAGGGCTGGCCCCGGTACCGCCGTCGTAGCCGGAAATCAGGATGCTGTCCGCGTGGGCCTTGACGACCCCGGCGGCGACGGTCCCCACTCCGGCCTCGGACACCAGCTTAACGCTGATCCGCGCTTGGGGGTTGGCGTTCTTCAAATCGAAGATAAGTTCCGCCAAATCTTCTATAGAATAGATATCATGATGAGGGGGCGGGCTTATCAGCGTTACCCCTGGCGTGGAATGCCGGGTTTTGGCGATAAGGGCGTCCACCTTATGCCCCGGAAGCTGGCCGCCTTCGCCGGGCTTGGCTCCCTGGGCTATCTTGATCTGTATCTCCTCGGCATTGGCCAGGTATTCGCTGGTAACCCCAAAACGGCCGGAAGCCACCTGTTTGATGGCGCTCCTGAGCCACGTACCGTCCTTTTGCACGGGGAAACGCTCGGCGCTCTCCCCGCCCTCCCCGGAATTGGAACGGCCGTGAATTGAGTTCATCGCTTTAGCGATAGTCTCGTGGGTTTCCCGGGAAATAGACCCGAAGGACATGGCCCCGGTAGTAAAACGCCGCAGGATCTCTTCCACGCTCTCTACTTCCTCCAGGGGAAGGGGCGCGGCCCTATCCGGCGCGAAGTCCAGGAGGCCCCGGATCACCTGCGGGGACCGGTTCAGGCTATCCGCCGCCGCGGTGAACTGTTTGAACGTGCCGTAATCCCCGGTCCGGGCGGCCCATTGGAGAAGATAGATGGTCTCGGGATTCCAGGCGTGCCGTTCCCCGGTCTTCCGCCACCGGTACTGGCCGTCCTCGTGGAGGAGGAAGTCTTCAGGCCGGAGTTCGGAACTTTGATTCTGGGAACTCAACTTCCACGCTTTTTGAGCGTCCGCATAACGGGCCAGGGCTTCCGCCTCAAGCTCCGCGAAACCTACCCCCCCTATGCGGCTGTCCGTGCCGCGAAAGCAGGTCTCTATCACCTCCCGCCCAAGCCCCAGGGCTTCGAAAATCTGAGCGCCCCGGTAGGAACGGAGGGTGCTGGTTCCCATTTTAGAGATGACTTTGAGCATGGCCTTCTTGAGGCTCGCGATATAGCGCTGTTTCGCCTCCCGGAAGGACCCAAGGCGGATGCCGTCGTAACTCTGACACATGAGGTTGAGAGCAGCCAACGCGCCGTAGGGAACCGTCAGGTCCGCGCCGTACCCAAAGAGGAGGGCGAAATGCATAACCTCCCGGGGTTCGGCGGATTCGACGACAATCGTCGCCTTCATGCGGCTCCCCGCCCGGATAAGGCCGTGATGCACGGCCCCGACCGCTAACAGCGCGGGTACGGCGCAACGTTTCGCCTCCGGGGACAGGGCTTCCCGATCCGAAAGAACGATGAAGGAAACTCCCGCCTCTACTGCGGCGGCAGCCTCGGATACCAAGCGGTCCAGGGCGGATTTTAGGGCGCCGGGTGCGCCGCCTTTATCCGGGACATCGAAAACAGCGTCCAGGGGCTTCCATTTATAGACATTGGGTTTGATGGTTTTCAATTCCGCCAAATCAAGAGGCGTAAGAATGGGATTTAAGACCTTGATGCGCCGGCAGTTCAGTTCATCTTCGGAAAGCAGGTTTCCCTGCGGTCCCGCAAAACTGGTCAAGGTCATGACCAGATCTTCCCGGATGGGATCTATAGGCGGGTTGGTTACCTGGGCGAACACCTGCTTGAAGTAGGCGTAGACCAACTGGCTCTTATCGGAGAACACGGCGATGGGGGTGTCGGTTCCCATAGAACTCGTCGGCTCCTGGCCGGTCTCCGCCATGACGAACAGAAGTCGGTCCCTATCCTCCCGGGTATAGCCCATAGCCCGTTCCATGAAAAGCGTCTGGGGGACCGGCAGGGCTTCCGTCCCGGAAGCGGGGGCGGAATCGCCGGCGGCGTGACGCTGGTTGAGGGTAACGACGTGTTTAGCCACCCATTCATGATACGGCTTGGTCCGGCAGACCTCCTGCTTTGCCTCTTCATCGGGAATGATACGCCCTGCAAGCAGGTCAACCAGAAGCAGCTTGCCCGGCAGGAGCCGGCCTTTGTACTGTACGTCTTCGGGTTTAAAATCCTGAACCCCGATCTCCGAGGCCATGACAATGAGGTCGTCTTTGGTGATGACGTACCGGGAAGGCCGCAGGCCGTTACGGTCCAAGGTCCCGCCCACATAGCGGCCGTCGCAAAACACCATGGAAGCCGGACCATCCCAAGGCTCCATCATGCAGGCGTGGTATTCGTAGAAGGCTTTGAGTTCCGCCGGTATGGGGTTCTTGTCGTTCCACGATTCGGGGATGAGCATCATCAGGGCATGGGGGAGGCTGCGGCCCGACAGCACGAGGAACTCCAGCGCGTTGTCGAAGCTGGCGGAGTCGCTGCGGCCCGGCTCTATCACCGGGAGAATATCCTTCAAAACGCCGCCCCACCGGGGATGGGACATCAGAGCTTCCCGCGCGGTCATCCAGAAGCGGTTGCCCTTGATGGTGTTGATCTCCCCGTTGTGGGCAACGATGCGGAAGGGCTGGGCCAGGGGCCAGTCCGGAAAGGTGTTGGTAGAGAACCGGGAATGGATCAGGGCCACCGGGGTTTCAATCCCCTCATCCTGAAGCTCGGGGTAGTAATCCTTCAGTTGGTTGGGCATGAGCATCCCTTTGTAGACTATGGTCCGGGATGAAAGAGAAGGGAAGTAGGCTTCGGCTTTTGCCGACTTCAAGGCGTCCCGGGCAGCCAGCGTCTTTTCCAGCTTCCGGCGAAAGATATAGAGCCTGAGTTCCAGGTCCGAAACTTCTCCGTCTTGAGGCATCAGGAAGAGCTGTTTTACCGCAGGTTCCATAGCGGCGGCCATAGCGCCTAGCGCCTGGTTGTTGGTGGGTACATCCCGCAGGGCCGTTACCCCAAGGCCCAGGGAAGCGGCGGTTTCGTGGATGGCCTGGGTTATGATTTCGCCCAATTCCCCGGACCGGCTTCCGCCGGGAAAAAAAACAAGCCCCGTCCCATAGCGCCCGCTTTCGGGGAGGGCGGGAATCAGTTTTTTATAGTATCCATGGGGTATACGGAGGAGCACCCCCGACCCGTCGCCGGTTTTATTATCCGCGCTTTCCGCGCCCCGGTGCTCCATCCGCTCCAGCACTTCAAGTCCCCGTTTCAAAATGTCATGAGAAGGACGGCCCTTAATATCCGCTACGAACCCTATGCCGCAAGCATCATGTTCATATTCTTTTTTATATAAACCACTCCACGACACGTCATTCCAGGGTTGCCAACCGGGACGCTGATGAGTCCCCTCCTCACGATCATTCATACAAGCTCCTTCTGTGTAAGGGATTCCCCGTATTGTAGAGAAAACCAGGTAGTTATGCAAGATATGGGTCAAAAACGCCGGCGTCAACAAGTTAAGGAGGGGGAAAGCCGCAGACTTGCTTCGTAAGTCCGACCCCGGTATTTATGCGCGAAGCGCAGCAGGCTTTTAGATAGAGCATTATTTTTCATTATTTTGAAAAAATCACTTGACAGTATTTGGTATTTTGTATAATGTTTTGTTAGACTAACTAAACGGAGGAATCTGTATGAAGAAATTTATGGTTCTCGTGATTGTGCTGACTCTGGCAGCCGGCTTTGTTGCGGCTCAGGAGGAAGAAGACGGCGGAATCGGCCTCACCGCCGGTTTGGAATTCGGAGTAGCGGGGGTTAATGTCGAAGACGGGGCAGTTCCCTATCTAACCCCCGGCATTGTCTACGAAAATTCTTTCGGTGATTTTGACGTAGCCGCCGAGGTGGACTATACGCTTAATTTTGAGGATGGCGTTCCTCAGTCTTTGTTCGCGGAAGAAGAGCTTGGCTATAACCTTTCCCTGAGCGACACACAGGGGCTGACCTTTATCCTGCACAACGAGAACGACATTGCTACCGCGCCGGATTTTGGCGAGGTCAATGGAGACGGAAGCATCCTTGAACCGAACGTTACCTACACCCTGGGATTGAGCCCCGGTGATTTTTACGTAACCGCCGGACTGCCGGTTACCTATCTCCCTGACTTTGCTCTTGGCGCCTATGGGACGCTGGGATTTGGGTTCTCCTTTGGGTTGGGCCTGGAAGCCACGTTTAACCTCGCGCTTGCTGAGGAGTCAGGATACGACGGTACGGATTTCCTTGTCTCCTATGGCAATGACCAGTTCTACGCGGAGGTAGAACTGAATATCGACAGTGAGTTTAAGACCCTTACCATCACGCCGGAATTTGACTACTTTTTCAAGAATTTTATCTTCTTTGTCAAGGCGGAATTCGATGGGATCGGCGATGAAGTATCAATCACCCCCGCCCTTGGGGTAACCTACAGCTTTTAAGGGGCCGGTATCCGTCCGCGTCAAAACGGACGGATAGATAATTGTTGGAATTTGCCGCTAACCTCTCTCGGCGGATTCGTAGCGTTGTTGGGTGTACGTTGTACATTCAGCAAGGTTTTCTTCACTTCACCGGAGCCGTCTTATCCCCCGCGTCGCGGAACGGACCAGGCGGCTCCGGTATTTTGTATACAACTATACCTCAAAAGAGTCAAAATCGGCTCTCGGAGAGAGAAAAATTTAAAAAATTGTGTTGACACGATACGCCTTCACGGTGTATCAATAGAGTTAATTAGAGTGCTAATGGGGAGCTGGA
Source organism: Treponema sp. (assembly GCA_031259515.1). Taxonomy (GTDB): domain Bacteria; phylum Spirochaetota; class Spirochaetia; order Treponematales; family Breznakiellaceae; genus JAIRLK01. Next base: position 13,596 of record JAIRLK010000101.1, read on the forward strand.
ATCGTCCGGCTGAGAACAAGCGGAGTGGAGCTTGAGACCCTTGAACCTGATCCGGATAATGCCGGCGGAGGGAATGGTTTAACGGTGTTTAGACACGCCCCCGTG
>JAIRLK010000146.1 GCA_031259515.1 Treponema sp.
GTAGAACAACATACAATACAACAATCTTCCACTGGCTCGTTTCTGTCCGAATCTTTGCAAAACCGCCCTAAAGACGCGGCTCCTCGGACTACTCCATCCATAGCGGCGTTGCGCGGAACCTTGCGCCGTCTTGACACATCGGATATTCGTGAGGAAACCGACCGTCCTCTATAAATATCGTTGATTCTTCCTGCTGGCTCGAATAGCTAATGGATACGGAAATAGGCGCGACAGTAGCTCCGGTTGTCGAGAATCCGGCGGGGCTTATAGTTCCAACGATAACCCTGTATGAACTACAAAAAACTGCTGGCCGAAAAAGATGAAGAATATGCCCTTGACGTGGTTTCGTATATGCAAAACGGTACGGTCGTTGATATTACCGCCGCTTTAAGTCTTTCCGCCGCCCGGATAAGCCGGGCATATAAACTGCCTATGGGCCGACAGTATTATCTATGCGGCTTCACTGCATTATAAATCAGCGGTTTTCTCCTGTGATAAACACTTCATAGATATTCCCAATAGACGCTATTTTTCGAAAACGCGGTAATTGCCGATTGCGTGGGCGCGTAGCGTCGGGGGCCGCTTGGGGCGGGAACGCGGGGGAAGATAACCATGGAGGACTGGCGCTGTACACAGTGCCAGTCCTCCGTGGCGGTTTTCTTCAAAATCAAGTGGTTTTACGGTAATTCATGGATAGAAAAAAACTAAACGCCGATGCCCTGCCCTGCCTCCCTGCCTTACGTTCAAAGGAAGGGGAAGATCCTCAACGAGGCGGCAGGGACGGCCGGACTGAACCGGGACCATCTTGCCCATGTACCGGCAAGCTGCAACAAACTGCCCGGTTAATCTTGAGGTACTGCGCGGCCTTGACACCACTCCGCTTTTTTTCCATGATAATCCGGGTATGGATGAATGTCGTGTTACACGCCGGTACTTAGAAAGTCTGACTACTCAGGAACTGACCGCTTTAGCGGATAACCGGGGCGTTGATATTCCACCGGGATTGGATCGGCCTTTTATCATTGAAGAAATACTGGAAGCGGAAAAGGATGATGAAAACGATGAGCGGAGCCGGGAAGAAGTTCTCTTTGAGGATGCGGAATTTTTGGACCCCGTACCGTTGCCCGGGCAATACAATATAACCTCTATAAAAACATTGATTCGGGATCCTCTTTGGGTTTTCGCATTTTGGGAAATCAAGAGCCACGACCGGGAATTTTACGAAACGTTTCAGGATTTTGATGGGTACTTTTTAAAAGTAGTCCCGGTTGCGGGGGGATATTCCGGTTATAGCCCGAGGGCGGGGGACGCGAAAGCCGCGCCGTCTCCGGCAAAGGCCGTCTCCGGCCTGTCTTTTACCGTTCCGGTGGGGATTGACGACACGGCCTGGTACCTGGGCTTTCCCCCGGACTATTCAGGGAAAGACGCCTCCGGAGGGGGGTGGTTTCGGGTGGAACTCTGTGTGCGCTGGGGGGCGGAACAGGCGGTATTGGCGGCTTCCAAACCCTTCAGGCTGCCTTCCCTCCTTTTGCCGGCGGAGGCAAGGGCCCCCCGAAGTCCCCTGGCCGACCTCTCCGCGATGGATGAGCTTCAGATACTGCGTAACGGAGATCGCCGGTCCCGAATACCCCGGGGCTGGTAATAGAAGGATCGGTATGGGAAAATCACCGGTAATTTCAGTCGTACTCAATGCGCATTTCCCCTTTATCCGCCATGGCATTCCCCCCCGCCGCCAGACCCAGGCTGGTTCGCATACCGCCGCCGAAACCGGGTACTCCGCTCAAGACCCGGAGCCGTCCCGGATCGTACCCTTTCAGTCCGGCGCCGGGGAACCGCCCGGCAGCCCGGCGGTTCCCGAACACCGACCGGAAACGGCGGTCAAGTCTTCTCCCCCGATCCGGTTCTCCACCGAGGATCAGTATTTTTTTGAAGCGCTTTCGGACACCTATCTTCCCCTGCTTGCGGTCTTTGACCGGCTGGAGAAGGATCACGTTCCCTTCCGGCTGGGTATTTCCTTTTCCCCCCTCCTGTGTTATATGCTTCAGGATGAATCGTTGATCCGACGGTATGTGCGTTATGTGGATACGCAGATTGAATTCGGCGTCCGGGAAATGGCGAGGACGGAAAACGATCCCGTCCTTCATGGGCTGGCCCGTTTTTATTACGACCGGGCGGTGGACAAACGTATCCTTTTTACTGAACGGTATGAGAAAAACATACTCAATGTATTTAATTATTACCAGAAAAAAGGCCGCATTGAGATTCTGACTACTGCGGCTACCCACGCCTTCCTTCCCTTCTATACCGCCTATCCCGAGGCTGTTCTGGCTCAAATTGAGGTAGCCCTTTCCTCGTTCAGGCACACCTTTGGGAAGATTCCCCATGGGTTTTGGCTGCCCGAACTTGGCTGGTCTCCGGAATTAGATGCGTACATGAGGGCATACGGTTTCAATTATACCATTGCGGACACCCACGCCGGTATGTTACGAAACCCTGAAACTTCCCGCGGCAGTTTTTTTCCGGTAAAGACCCCTTCCCAGACCTTCGTCTTGTTTCGGGATTTTCGCGCCTGCCGGGACATAGAGGATCCGGAAACCGGCTACCGGTTTTCCCCGGTTTACCGGGATTCCCGGGCGGACGTGGGGTTTGAACTGCCGGCGGACCTGATTACGCCCTTCCTGAACGCCCGCTTGGGCCGGGTCAGGACCGGATACGCCTACCGTGCCAATGGCGGATGGGGACAGAATACGCGGGTCTATGATTTCGCCCAGGCCGCCAAGCTGGTCCGGGAACAGGCCCTGGCCTTCCTTGACGCCCGGCTTTCCGCCCTCCACAAGGCCGAAGAACTGGGGGGAGAGGCTCCCATCAGTCTTTGCGCCTACGATGCGGATACCTTTGGCCGTTTCTGGTATGAAGGCCCCGGATTCCTGGAAGCCCTTTTCCGCGAAGGGGCGGCCCGGAGGGACCTGTGTTTCCTGACCCCCGGGGAATACTTCGGTAAACAGGACCGGCAGGCCATACCCTTTTTGATGCCGGAATTTTCGTCCTGGGGGTTCAACGGCTACGCTGAACCCTGGCTTGACGCTTCTAATGACTGGATATACCCCCATATAATGCGTTCCCTGGAACGGATGCTGGAACTGGCCGAGCGTTTCCCCAACGACACGGGCCTCAAGGAACGGGCGTTGAACCAGGCCGCACGGGAAATCCTTCTGGCTCAATCCTCCGACTGGCCCCGAATGCTCTACAAACAGGAATACGCCGGTTATGCCCGAAACCAGATCGAAATGGCTTTGAGGAATTTTACCACCATATACGAAGCCCTGGGGAGCAATTATATCAGTACCGAGTGGCTGACCAATCTGGAAAAGCGGCACAACTTCTTCCCTAATATCAACTACCGGGTCTTTCGGCGCAAGCGGTAACCGGGGAATCCTACTTAAAATCCCATCCGCCGCCGATATTTTAACCAACTATTTTTAGGCAGGTATACCGTATAATGAAGAGCCTCCGGCGCCGAAACCGGCGTTTTTTCGAGGTAAGTATTTTTATGCCCCTTATATTGCTCATTCTTTCCGGGAACCTTTGGGCCTTTTCGAATTTTTTGGGGGAAGTCCCTATCTCCCGGTATTTCCCTTCCGCCGGGGAGTTCGCGGACTTCCGCCCGGATTCCGGCGAATACATCAGAGATACCGACCCGTTGGCAAACGAAACCGGCGCCCTTAAATACGGCAGGTATTTCCGCGTCCGGGCGCCTTCAGGGAAGACCGGAAAAAACGCCCGAATCTTCGTCTTTGACCTGGCCGTACTCGTTTTCGCCAGTATTTTGCTTTTCAGCGCTGTCGGGCTTGCCGCTTCTATTGCGGGACTCGGATCGGCAGCCGCCGATTATGCGGTCTTGCGGGCAGCGGCTGCGGCCCTCGTTTCAGGAGTTCTTATGCCAGAGGAAAAGAAAAAACGGATTGCCCTTTTTAAACAGCGGGGAGCAGGTTTGAGGCTCAAATTTGCCTCTTTTACGATATGCCTGGTGCTTTTAGTGGTGGTTATGGTATCGGCGCCCCTGTATTTCAAGATGATCCAAACCCAACAGGAAACCCTGCTGGAAGGTCTTAGGGACCGCTCCTCGGTATTGATGGAGAGCCTTGCGTCCGGCGTTCGGGCTTACCTGCCCCGGGAGGACATCCTGGAACTGAGCTTTCTCCCCGCGGAGATAGGCGCTGTCCCCGAAGCGCGTTACGCGACCATAACGGGTTATAACCCCGCAACCCCTGTTTTTGACGACCTGGTCTGGGCCACCAATGATCCGGACATCCTTGATAAGATCGACACCGCCGAATTGGAGCTTGGCGTTTCCCGCCTTTCCGACCGGCTCACTCCCCAGCTTGAAAATATCGCGGTTAGGGTGAACGAACGCGCCCATGCCCATGTGGGGAACCTTGCTGCCGAGATTGCCGCCCTGACCGCCAGGGCCGGGGAGCCCGGCATCCAGACCGTGCGTGCTTCCCTGGAAACCCGGCTGAACGAGGAGCTTTTCCACCTGTACCGGGAAATCGGCTCTGAACCGGTTTTCCGTACCGATCGTCCGGCGGACACGGTGAGCCGGAATTACATCTTCTTCAAACCCATCCTGTACCGCCAGGGTACGGACAGCTACTATTTCCGGGGTCTTATACGGCTGGAAGTTTCCATTGATTCCATCCTGGATCAAATCGCCCGGGGCAAACGGGTCCTCCAGCAGGTCATCCTCTTTGTAGCGCTTTCCGCCCTCGCCATAGGCATCCTGGGAGCCCTGATTCTCTCCGGTTTCATCATCAGACCCATACGCCGCCTGGTAAGCCACGTAGAACTCATCAGGGATACGGACGACAAATCCAGGCTGGAGGGGGTAAGCATCCGCATCGAATCCAACGATGAACTAGCCGTCCTGGGAGCCGCCATCAATGATATGACCAGCGGCCTGGTCAGGGCCGCCCAGGCGTCCCGGGATCTGATCCTCGGGAAGGAAATTCAGAAAAAATTCATCCCCCTGGAAACCGGCAGTGACGGGAATAAACTGACTGCCGGGTATAAAGACACGAAGTACGCTCAGTTTTTCGGGTATTATGAAGGCGCCAAAGGCGTATCCGGCGACTACTTTGATTACCAGGACCTGAACGGACGTTACTTTGCCGTCATCAAGTGCGATGTGGCCGGCAAGGGCGTCCCCGCCGCCCTCATCATGATTCAGGTAGCCACGATGTTCCTCAACTACTTCAAGACCTGGAAGCCCGATGCCAAAGGTATGCACATTGAGGATGTGGTCTATCAAATCAACGGCTTCATCGAAGCCCTGGGCTTCAAAGGCCGTTTCGCCGCCTTTACCCTGGCCCTCTTCGACTCCCTTACCGGCCTCATCCGGTTCTGTAACGCCGGGGACAACATCATCCACTGGTACGACGCCTCAGACCGGCGGATGAAGACGATAACCCTCCGGGAGACCCCCGCCGCCGGCATACTCCCGAACATCCTGGTAGAAACCAAAGGGGGCTATACGGTTCAAACCTTTACCCTGGAAAGCGGGGACATCCTCTTTCTGTATACGGACGGCATTGAGGAAGCCAAGCGCATGTTCCGGGACGCCTCATTCAAGGAAATAGCCTGTACGGAAGGGAGTTCCGATGCCTCCCGCGAAAGCCAGCCCGCGGACCAGCGGGACGAAGAGCTGGGCGCCGCCCGTGTAGAAGCCGTCATCAACGCCGTGATGAACCGCCGGGTCTACGTCCTGCAAAAGCACCGCGACCCCGAAGGCGGCAGCCCCGAAGGAGGCCGGGAACTCACCTTCGATTTTACCCACAGCGGCGGTACGGTAGAAGAAGCCATCATGGCCCTGGTTTCAGTGGAAAAGATATTCCGCATCTACAAACCGCCCTCCGCAGGGGAAGAAACCCGCGTCCTGGTTGACAAAAAAGTAGACAAATTCCTCAGCGCGTACTTCCGTCAGTATCAGGACTATTGCCGCAATACACGGGAGTGTCCTGAAAACGATACCTACATGTATTATACTCATCTTAACGAAGACGCCCAGTACGATGATTTAACCATTCTGGGCATCAAGCGGAAATGAAGAGACAAGCGAGGTACGCAATGAGCTTTAGCGAAAGGATGAAAGAACTCATGGATCAGGGGCTGGCGGTTTCCAAAGAGCTGGCCGGCAAGGCCGGGGAAAAAGCCCAGGACTGGGGAGAACGGGGCCTGAGCGCCTCACGGGAATTCGTAAACAAGGCCGGCGCCAAAGCCCAGGGCCTGGGCGAGCGGGGCGTTCTCATGCTGGAAATCAAGCAGCTTGAGGGCCAGGCCCAGCGCCTTATTTCCCGCCTAGGCGCGGAAGCCTACAGCGCCTTTGCGGAACGGGGGGAGCCGTCGGTTTCCGCCGATGCTCCGGCGATCCAGGCTATCCTCTCCGAGATTGCCGCGCTCAAACGCGCCATAGAGCAGCGGGAAGGGGAGATCCAAAGCCGCCGCCGGTAATACCCCGTGGCACGGCGGCTCGTTGACCAAGCCGTGCCCCGTCCCTATACTTTACGTCTATGACCCTTGCCGATAAAATAACCTCCGCCCGGCTTGTTTTGGCCCCGGTTTTTTTTGCCATCTACCTTCTGCCGCCTCTGGCAGGCAGCCAGCCCGTAACCGTCTCTGTGTTATGGGCGCTGTTCATCGTCTCCGAAATCACCGACCTGATCGACGGCAAGGTTGCCCGTAAACGCGGGGAGGTACACGATTTCGGCAAGCTGTTCGATCCCTTCGCGGATGTTCTGGTCCGTATCAGTTACTTCCTTTGTTTTGTCCTGGACCGCATCCTTCCTGCGGCTTTCCTGCTGCTGATCCTGTACCGGGAATTCGGCATCCTCTTTGTCCGCATCCTGATGATGAAAAAAGGCGTTGCCCTGGGCGCCCGCAAAGGGGGCAAGATCAAAGCCGTTGCTTACATGGCCGCGGGCGCCGCCGCGCTCCTGGCATCCTGTGCGGGACGCCTGGGACTGGATAGCCGCGCCTATGCCGTCCTCCGGGCCGCTGCGGTGGTCATATTCGGCGTCTCCGTGGTTCTGGCCCTGGCCTCCTTTGCCGATTATACCGGCGTGTACCGCAGAACAGGCGTTCCGAAGTCCGGCGAAGACTGAAAAAGGGTAGTCGGCGGGGTTCTACCGGTAGCCAGCGGCGTTCTGCCGGTAGAACGCCGTTGCGGGGCGTTGCCCCGCCCCCGGCGGGGGACCCCCCTCAGGATGGTATTTTTTTATGCGGGATCCGTGATGCCTAATAATAAAACCTAGTCGAAAGAATGGATGCCTCAAAAGTAAAAACCTAGCCAAAACTATACTGGTTCCACTGGAGTGTGGAGCACATGAGGTTAGGGATGAGGTAATGTTCTGGACTTATTAATGTAAAAAGGGATATACTGTACGAAAACCTTCAGGAGGGGAAAGCAATGGTAACAGTAGTATTAAAATGTCCGTTTTGCGGGAGTGAGGATGTCCGACCATACGGCACTTCAAACGGTAAAAAGCGATATGCCTGTAGTAATACGGAATGTTCCCACCAAACATTTTACGCGGAATACACTTACAACGGCTGTAAGCCCGATGTAAAGAAAGCCATAATCAAATGGGCGGCTGACGGGGCCGGAATACGGGCAACGGCACGGG
>JAIRLK010000152.1 GCA_031259515.1 Treponema sp.
ATGGGAAATAAGCGGCCCCCAGTCCGTACCCGAGTCAAAGGCGATAACCGGGATACCGGCGGCTTGCGCCTTGTCCAGGGTAGCCTTGATGCCGTCGGGAGAAACAGGATCGATGAAAATAAGATCGTATTTCTGGGTTATGAAATCCTCAACCTGTTTCTGCTGAATTTCAGCGTTCAGATCGCCATCCTGAATGTTCATTTCAGCAACCCCGTACTCTTTCCCTATCCGGATAAAATCGTCGTAGACGCCCTTGCACCACTCATCGTATAACGTGATGTGGGCTACGCCGATCCGTTTGCCGGCCAGGGGGCTGTTGGCAATTACCTGAGTAGGCTCACTGCTCCCCTGTTTGCCGCCGCCGGCAAAAACACTTCCCGGTATTGCTAACAATACCAGGAATACACACAAAAACCACTTTGCATGTTTCATTTTAATCCTCCTGCGTTATTTTTAATGAGATTACTCTCATTATTGCCTTTACTAAACACAAAGGGCCATAATCGCTTCCTGCGTGGCTTCTTCTCTCTTAAGCTCGCCCACAATTTTCCCTTCGTGCATAACCATAATCCGGTCGCTCATGCCAAGTATTTCAGGAAGTTCCGAGGAGATCATAACAACCGCTTTGCCCTGCTTTATCATCTCATTCATCAGCATATAGATTTCGACCTTTGCCCCTACGTCGACACCCCTGGTCGGCTCGTCCATAAAAATAATATCGCTGTTTTGCATAAGCCACTTGGCAATAACGACTTTCTGCTGGTTTCCTCCGGAAAGGTACTGGGCCTGAGTATCCGGAGATGGGGCGGCGATCCTGAGTTTCTCCACATATTCCCCGCTGTACTTTTCCTCCAGGGCCGGGCGTACGATTCCGCCCGTAATTATCCGGCTCATGTTTACCATTACGATGTTTTCCTTTACCGAAAGTATCTGAACCAGCCCCTGCGACTTTCGGTCCTCCGGTACCAGGCCAAGACCGTTCCTGATGGACTGTTTGAAACTACTCCCGGTAATATCCCGGCCTTTCAGGATTACGCTGCCCGAATCGATCCTATCGATCCCCAGGACAGCCCTGGCTGTCTCCGTGCGGCCGGAACCAACCAGCCCGGCAAAGCCGAGAATCTCACCCCTGCGCACGGAAAAGCTGATATCCTCCAAAACGCCTTTACGGTTGAGTTTTTTAACTTCAAGCAACGTTTCACCGGCGGCTATCCGCTCTTTCGGGTATTCATTAACCAGTTCCCGTCCAACCATCATGGAGATGAGTTTTTTCCTGTCAAGCTGGACGGTAGGTACCGTTCCCACATGCCTGCCGTCCCGCAGCACGGTAACTGTACCGGTAAGATTAAATACTTCTTCCAGGCGGTGGGAAATATAAATAACGGTCATTCCGCTCTTGTTCAGTTTCCGGATAATGTTGAACATGATTTCCTGTTCTTTTACCGTAAGTGTCGCGGAAGGTTCATCCATGATTAGTATACCGGCGTTAATATTTATGGCCTTACAGATTTCTACTATCTGTTTTTTGGCCACCGGCAGGTTACTGACGATTTCATCAACATCGATGTTGATGCCCAGCTCTTCAAGCATTTCCCGGGCTTTCCGCCGCATGGCCTTCCAGTCCACAAAACCATTTTTATACAACAGGCGTCCCAGGAAAATATTTTCCGTAACCGTAAGCGGTTCCGAAAGCTTGAATTCCTGATGAACTACGCTGATCCCCGCAAGCTGAGCCTCGTGTGGTGTTTTAAACTGTACCGGCCGGCCATTCAGAATGATGTTTCCCGATTCCGCCGTATAGATACCCGCCAATATTTTGATCAAGGTGCTTTTTCCGGCGCCGTTTTCCCCGACCAGCCCGTGTACCGTTCCCCGGGCAATGCCGAAATTGACATCATCAAGGGCCTTTACGCCGGGAAAGCTAATCGATATTTTGTCTATCTTTAAAATAATATCATCCACCGCGGGCGCTCCTTCCTGGCTTATTACCGTTTCCGGTTGCGAATAACATCTATTGCCACCGCACCGATCAAAACCAACCCCTTGAGTACAGGCTGTATAAAGGGATGAATATTGAGCATGGTCATGCCGTTAAAGAACAGTGTCAGAAATATCGCTCCGAACAGGGCTTGAATGATTTTACCCTTGCCCCCGGCCAGGCTGACGCCGCCGATTACGCAGGAAATAATCGCGTCAAACTCGTACTGGTATCCGTTTGTTACCGCCGCGGAATCCAGCCGGGAAAGCAGGATAAGGCCGCCAAAAGCCGAAATCGCCCCCGCCATGGTAAACACGATCAATTTATTTACCTTGACATTGATGCCGGAAAAGTACGCGGCTTCGGAACTGCCGCCTATGGCGTAAATATTACGTCCAAGCCGGGTGCGCCGTGATATAAACTGAAACAGAATATACATCCCAACCATGATTACAACGCTGATGGGAATACCATAGGCCGCCCCGCCGATAAAGCCTCTTCCCAGCCATTCCATTGACCGGGGCATACCCGGTATAGGGGACGCGTTGGTTATGATTCGCGCCAGCCCCATGCAGATAAGCTGCATTCCCAGCGTTGCCACAAAGGCCGGTATTTTACAGAAGGCGATCAAGAATCCGTTACAGGCGCCCATAAGACAGCCGAAAGTCAGGGCGACCAGCGCGGCGACAATCGGAGCCGCGTCATGAAACTTCATCATCCATGCGGCAAAAGCGCTGGTAAAACAGACAATCTGGCCCAGAGACAGATCAAAATCGGCGGTGAGGAGAATCATCGCCTGACCTATCGCCACAATTGCTATTGCCGAGGTTTGGAGTAAAATATTACGAATATTCCTAAAAGAAAGAAAATACTCCGATGCAAACGAATAGATAATGCCAAGAACTATTATCGCAACCACAATTGCGTAATTTTTTGTAAATGTCGAAAAATCCTTCACAAAACCTATCCGCTTTGATTTTCCGGCTTCAGTTAATTCTGATTTTACAGCCATGCTTTACTCCCGCATCGTAATCTATTAGGGTATTTGTCCCGTCCCCCGGTGATTTATCCGGTATTGTATCCGATATTTTTGTCAGGGGGATTTCCTGACAAAAAATTTCGCAGTATTAAGGGAACTGCTAAAAATTTAAGTTTTTAGAAGTTTTTACCCTTAATTGACATCCGCCTCCAGCGGGCCCGCCAGATCCTTTATGAAAAAGAGTTTGCCGGGCAGGGTTGGCATAAAGCTCGCGGGGACCCATATATCGGGCCCGTAGCCAGGCATTGCCTGAAGCATCACCGCTGGCGTTCAAGTGGTAGTACACGTTCTCCGATGGAAAATACCACATCCCATCCAGGGGCATAAGTATCCCTCCGTCCAATAACTCAGTACGGCTCCAGCGTCCCATACCCCATGTTAGCAATTTCCCTTAAATGTAAAATTGCTGCGCCGAACCACCCCAGGCCAATTACGCCGACTCTGACTTTTTCCACGTCGTTCTCCTACCCGATATATTTTGGATCTATCCGCTTTTTGCCCGCCTTGCGGAAGGCAATGGCGTCGTCGACGATTTTGAAAATATCGTAAACCGGGTTATACCCCAGCACCGACCGTGAAAAGGAAATATCATGCCGGAAGTCGTTGAACTCCGGCACTTTGAAACGTAGTACCGGAATGTCTAACTTTTTGGAGATGTACTCCGAAAGCACATCGTAGGCAAACGGCGCCGGAGCGGCGATGGGGAAAGCCTTGCCTATAGCCGCCTTGTTCCCAACGGCAAGCAGGATCGCGCTGACTACATCGGGAAGTCCCACAACATGCCGCATGCCAGGCATGCCGTCAAGGTGATCCATGCGGCAAGCCGCGTCAAGGCCCTCGGCGACAAACTTTTTCTGTTCCGGCGTCTCGGCTATCTCTTTCCAGATCGGTACCCCGAACCGGGGCCCCTTGAGCGTGGCATGGGCGAGAATATCGTCCTGACCCATTACCCAGGAAAAGCGCAGTACCGTAATTGCGAGGCCCCGTTGAATCCGTATTTGCTCGCAGAGGGTTTCTTCCAGAACTTTCGACAGGGAGTAGTAGCCCGGATACCCGGCATGGGGAAAATTCTCGTCAATGGGGAAAGGCCGCGGGTAATAGTAAATACCTGCCCGGGCATCTGAACCGGCCTGGATAAACTGCTGAATATGGCCGCACTGCCAGGCCTCGTCCAGAAGGTAAAAAGTCCCGGCCACATTGGACTCAAGAAAAAGATCCCGGTTCTCCTTGCAGTTTGCCAAGTGGATTACCGCGTCCATGTCCTTAAGCATCCGATGCGCCAGAGTCTTGTCCCTCAAGTCGCCGTCGATGATCTCTTGCACTCCGGGGCAATTTATCTCTTCATTATCAAAGCGCAAGGCCCGCACTTTGTAGCCCGCTTTCACCAGCTCCGGTAAAAGGGCACCGCCCACTTTGCCGCTCCCACCGGTGAGAAAAATATTCTTAATCGGCAGTTCTTTACTCATGGCACACTCCTTATATATTCGTTAATCGGACTCCGATAGTATTGCTGCAACTCCAGTTTTTCCGCGGTGGAACGATTCTTACACCAAAACTTTCCGGGTCTGACAACTTCATGGCGTTGCTTAGCTGGGACTGGGGCTCAACAGCGATGAAATCCTTTTTCCCCTCGTTGTTCCATATTATCCAGTAGCGGTTTGCCACGTCAGGCTTGTAGAAAACCTCCCGGTCCGCCGCAAGGTCCCGGATAATCGCTTCTTTGTTTCCCGGCTTCGCGGTAAAAAGCGCGTCGATACCCTGTTCCAAAGGCGGCGCCCCTTCTCCGGCAATTCGGGATTCAAATTCGTCCAGGGGAATTGTTTCGCCAGTAGGCAGCCGTGTTACCGGATCGTCAATGCAGTGCGCTTCCAGCGGCACAAGAAGGCGGATATTATCTTTTGATCCGCCGGGGCGGAAAGGGACCTTAAACGCTGTGTGATACGCAAGCCCTGCCAGTAATTTATGGCTGCTAAAATTCTCCATAGTAAAACAGTGTTCCAGGCCTTTCGCGGTAAGGCATATCTCCAGCGTGAAAACCACATCAAGGGGGAAATACTTTCGCAAGTCTTTATCAACGCGGGTATCTAGTTTCATTTGGACCAAAGCGCCTTCATTATCGGCACGGTACACTATGACTGGCCAAGGACGGTTATGCAGTACACCATGAATATGGAGACCACCGTTCCGGTTCACCGGAAATTCATACCGGACCCCGTCCCATTCATAAAAAGCGCCGCTTATTCGATTTGGCGGGAAAAGAACCGGCACACCCCAGGCGAAGGGATCGTCCAGCAGGGCTTTTGCCGAGTGAGGTGTCCGTAAAATCGTAAAAGTTTCTTTACCAGTATCGTATTCAAGGTTGATAACATTAGCGCCCAGCGAAGGCACAACAAGCGCCCGGTAACTAAAAGCCCGGAGATCAAAAGCTTCGCATCCGTCCCAAAGCGTCTTTCTGCATTCAGGTACCACAAACACACTCCCTTTTTAATCCGATTTTTTCACAAATTCGCGCCGTAATTTTTTCCGCCTCTGCCCGATTCCTGTCCATCGATTTAATCAGGGCAATTTGGGTACGGCAACGATTCCGGTTTGTCTCCGGGCAACCGATCTGATAATATATATCGCCTTCAAGGTAATCTGTTAAAAAACGCAGTCCCATGATCTGGGTCATGTTACGCCCCGATTCTATCAGGTATTCTCTTTCACTCTCCGTCAAAAAATCCACAGCCTCGGAGAGATACCCGTCAAGAAGGGCGGAAAAGAAATCAATATCGAATTGTACCAGCGAAAGGTCTTTCTCGTCCTCAAGCGCCCGATTACATACCGTCCGGATAAGGTCCCCCACATCAAAGAGACAGGTACCGGGCATTACCGTATCCAGATCGATCATGCACAGGGCTTCGGATGTGGCATCGTCCAAAAGGATATTGTTCATCTTGGTGTCGTTGTGGCATATCCGCTCTGGCAGCGTGCCATTCCGCAGTGCCCAGATCAGTACGGCGCCCCGCTCCTCGTTTTTCAGCATAAAGTCGATCTCAGGACGCACCAGTCTGGCCCGGTTACAGCAGTCCCGTTCCACCACCTCGTGAAAATGACAGTAGCGTTTTTCCATGTCATGAAAACCAGAAATCGTCTCGTGGAGCCGCAGGCCGCCCAAATCGGCAAGTTGCTTCTGAAAAAGCGCGACGCTCCGGCCTAGCACCCGTGCCTCGGCGGGGGTCGACGCCAGTTCCAGCGTATGGGTCCCTTCTATGTATAGATAAGTCCGCCACCAGCCACCCTCGCGATCCCGCGCCCAAGGCTCGCCGGTATGGGTAGGCACAACTGTCAGTACCCGCCGTTTCCAATCGGGAATATTCGTATTATTGAGTTTTTTAGCGATATGGGAGGTAATGCGGACGATATTTTCCATCACCGCGTCGGGATGGAGAAAAATTCGCTCGTTTATTCGTTGATGGGTGTAACGGACAGGGTTCGGGGGGGGGGGGGGGGGGGGGGGGGGGGGGGGGGGGGGGGGGGGGG
>JAIRLK010000154.1 GCA_031259515.1 Treponema sp.
CCGTTTTGGCGCGAATTCCGTGTTGTGTGAGGATCGATGAGGCGGTTTACGCCGCCGGGAAAGGCGATATTGGCTGTTTGCGGGGAAAAAACGGCGGAAAATATTACCTTAGGCTGCCGATTGGGGGGGGGCGTTAAAACGTGAAACGGCACCGGTTAAGGAATTTGTGCCCGAGCGCATTCAATTAACCCCCTTTTGTATAGATACAAAGAATATACCACGTTTGGTAAATTTATGCAAGAGAAATTTTCAAAAAAACGGAAAAATTTGATATTATGAGGGATTCGGCGGCGGGGTACGCTTTCCGGTAAATTTCCCGCGAGGGGGCCGGCTGCGGCTTGTTTGGATGGTTGTACGGAAACGGAACTGCGCAAGGGATTGTGCTGAAAAACGGCGTCCTTGCCGTTTTTCAGCTTCGAGTTTTTACGGAGCAAAAACTCGTGGCATAATCGCACCCGCCGTCCCTGGCGGGCGGGCTTGCGCAAGGGATTGGAGGGGTGCGAGCCCCGCAGGGGCGAAGCAGACCCGGCGCTTTGCGCCGGGGCCGGAGCGCGAATGCGCGGAGCCCCGCAAAGCCCGGTCCGGCCGTATGGCGGCCGGATGCGCCCGGAATCTTAAAAATATTCCCCGGACTATTGCTTTTTTGGGGGTAATTTGTTATTTTTTAGTTAACGACCGGTCGGTAACATGGGGCTTTTCCCCTAAGCCCTGTGACGATGGGCGGTTTTGGATTATGACGAAAACCGATGTTATCAAGGCGGCGTTCCGGGCCTGGGGCCGGGAGCTGTACCAGAAAACAAGTCTGTCTCAGATTGCCCGTGAATTGGGTGTCACCAAGCCTGCATTATACCGGCATTTCAAAAATAAGCAAGAGCTTTTGAATGAAATGTACGACTATTTTTTTGACGAATACGCGGCGGCGATTAAGGCGGATTATGACCGGGCGCTTGAGACGGGGGACCGCGATGAATGTTATCTTATCATGTCCCGGTCGCTTGTGCGGTTTTACGGCCTTAACCGGGATATTTTTATCTTTTCCCTGGTACGGGTGTACGGTAACCGGCAGATGAAAGATCCGGGGAAGCAACTCGCCCGCCGGGGGGTGGATATGCGGCGGCTTCTCAAATTCGGGAAAAATACCTGGGGTTATCCCAGTTTGGTGCAGTTTGTTATGGCTACCGTTATCTTTTGGCTGGGGTATTTTCACAAAACCCACCTCTGTTTTCCGGAAACTGTTTCTCCGGATGAAGCCGGGGCTCTTGTGGAGCGGGAAATTGTCTTTTTGGAGCAAAAACTTGGCGCCGGGCTGGGTCTGGATAGGGATACCGTGGCCGCGCTGGATTTCCGGGGGCTTGAGGAGCGGCTTGACGGGGGGCTTCCCGAATACTCCGAGGATGACCGGCTGCTCCGCGCGGTGGCCGCCGCGGTCGCGGAAGCGGGGCCCTGGAACGCGTCGATGGATATGGTGGCCCGGCGTTCGGGGCTTTCCAAGAGCAGTCTTTATTCCCACTTTGAGAATAAGCGGGAGATGCTGGCCCAGCTTTTTTTGACCGAGCTGAAGCGGCTCGTCGCGTATATCGGGGCAAGCCGGGAAAAGTCCTCCCGCCCGGAGGAACAGCTTTACCTTGGCATGATTGCCGCGGCGTATTACCTGCGCTCCCGGCCGGAATTTCTCGTCGCCATAGACTGGCTGCGCCTGCGGAATCTGAACCTGGGGGATCACGCGCCGCCCCGGCTTGGCCGTGCGTTTCAGGGTATAGACCTGGAGGGGCTTCGGGAAGATTTGCCTGATTCACCGGATTCGGATTCCCGGTCGGAGCGGCTTGCCTGGTGGATATTCTTCCTTATTATTAATGTTTTGATGCGGTGGAAAGCCGATGAATGGACCGCTTCGCTGTCCGTTGAGAATATTGCCGGTGTTCCGAATGAGTGCTTCCGGCGGCTTTACAAATTTATAGCTTTGGGAATGAAAGGGTTTGATGTATGAAACGGAATGCCATGCTGTGGTGTTTTTTTAGTAAGTGTGTTAAACGGCAAAAGCCGTAAAAGGCCGCGCGTTATGCGGGTCTATAAAAGCCGGTTACCGGGATTCGGTGTATGTTACGTTTTCCGGTCAGGCGGAGGAGTCATTTTATGATCCAAATTTTGAAGGGACATCGTCCCGGCAGGCGGCGGCGGCATTTATGGCCGTTCGCCGGTATCGTTAAGCCGCTGTTCTGCGCCGCTGTTCTGCTGTTTTCCACGGCGGGGCTTTTCGCCCAGGATGCGGCGGCGGAGGGACAGGCCCCTTCTGCCCCCGATCAGGCTGTGCGGCGCATCGGCGTTGATGAGGCGGTGGAGCTGGCGCTCAAGAACAATCTGAGCCTGGAATCCGCCCGGGTGGCGCTGGATGTGAAAAAGCGGAAGTCCGATCTGGTGTGGAACCAGTTTTTGCCGGACCTTACGGCGCGGGGGAGTCTGTCGCGGGATAATACGGTGAGTACCGTAAGCGGGAATATTCCTGTGACGGAGCTTCCGCTGAATCCTTACCTTGGCGGTCTGCCGTCACCGAATATATACGGTGTTGTCCCCTATTCGGTTGATGGGCCCCAGTGGCATGTGCAGGGGAATTTTTCCGCGTCCCTTACCCTGAGCGCCGCGCTGTTTCAGGGTATCAAGACCATCAGGATGGATTACCAAACCGGCCGCGTCTCTTACGAAAAGGCGAGGGTTCAGATGGAACGGGACGTACGCAAGGCCTATTACCAGATTCTTCTGGCCGGGGAGAATGTGTCCCTGCTTAAGGAGAGCTTTGCCACGGCGGAACGGCAGGTTGCCATGGCGGAGGCGAACTACCGGTCCGGGCAGGCTCCTCAACTGACCCTGCTCCAGGCCCAGGTTTCCCGCGACAATATGCTGCCTACCATTGACCAGGCCGAAAACGGCCTGAAACTGGCTATGGCCAACTTTGCCATGACCCTGGGGCTTCCCTTCGACACCCAGTTTGAGCTTGTGCCGGTGGATAATACGCTGAATGTTGTGGACCTGGAATTGAACGAACTTATTTCCAGGGCGGTTCAAAACAAGCCGGATATTCTGGAATTGCGGCAGCAGCTTCTTACCCTGAAAACTTCCCGGCAGGCCCAGGCGCTCCAGCTCTATACGCCTTATCTTAACTTTAGCTGGAACTATACGCCTACCTTTCTGGCCGATCCTTTTAAAGACGAATGGTTTAAAGGCGATAACTGGAGCGACAGAGGCGCCTTTTCCATTACCCTGGGAATAAATCTGAACAATTTATTTCCCTTTACCAAAGAGGGCCAGGGACTGGAGGATGTGGACAATACTATTCAAACCACTACTATCGGGTTGGCCCAGATGATGCGGGGAACGGAACTGGAAGTCTACAATACGGTGCTGTCCCTGGAGAAAACCAGGATCACCATGGAGGCCCAGAATAAAACGGTGGCCTTGGCCGAACGGTCTTACCAGCTTACCGAGAATGCCTACCGGGCGGGCCTGAACGATTATCTCCAGGTGCAGAACGCGGCAGTGGAACTGCGGCGCGCGCGGGTCGGCGTTTTGGAGCAGCAGTTTAACTATCTTACCAGCCTTATTGATCTTGAATACGCCATGGGGGTATCCTTTGGAACTTTGAGCAGCGGGAGCGCAAAATGAAAAATATCAGGACAAACGTTTTTATCATAATTGTGATTTTTGGAGTTCTGTTTCTTGCCGGATGCGGACAGGGCGGGCAAAGCGGTTCCGGAAAGCCGGGCGGCCCGGATGCTTCCCAGGACGTTCCGGTATTCGCGGTGAATACCATTGCCGCAGTACAGGGTCAGATACGGGATTATCTTGGCCTTTCCGGGGATATAGTGGCGGGATCTTCGGTGGATGTTTACTCCGAGGTGGCTGGAAAAGTGTCGCGGCTCAGGGTGGCGGTGGGCGACCGGGTTACCCGGAATCAGGCTGTCGCGGAGGTCGATCCTTCCCGGCCGGGTATGGACTATGTGGCAAGCGTTGTCAGGGCGCCCATCGCGGGAACGGTTACCTCCCTGCCCGCCCAACTGGGGATGACGGTGAGCCAGGCGGTGCCGCTTGCCCGGATCGCCGGAGGCAGCGCCCTGGAGATCAAACTTTACGTGGCCGAGCGTTTTATCTCCAAGATGACGCGGGGGCTGCCCTGTGAGATAACGCTGGATGCGTGGCCCGGCGAGGTGTTCCGGGGGAGCGTGTCCGAGGTGGCCCCGGTGGTGGACCCCGGCTCGCGGACCATGGAAGTGCGGGTCAATGTGGACAACCAGGGGTCCCGGCTCAAGGCGGGGATGTTCGCCAAGGTACGGATCATCACCGAACGAAAGGAAAATATCGTGAAAATACCGTCTTCCGCCATGATACAGCGTTTTGGGGAAGATTATGTGTTTACCGCGGAACAGGATTCGGAAGACCCTTCCGTATTGATAGCCCGGAAGAAAGTAATTGTACCGGGCATCATGGTGGACGGGGTGCTGGAGGTGACGCAGGGACTCAGGCCCGATGAGGATGTTATCATCAAAGGGCATACCCTGCTTGACAACGGGGCCAGGATCAATGTTATTGAACGGGCATCCCCTCTTGAGTGAAAATCGAGCGAAAAATAGGAGTTAGTAGATATGAGTTTAGCAAAAACAATCGTATCGCGGCCCACCACGATATTTATCATTTTTCTCCTGCTTATAATGCTGGGGGTTTTCGCGTTTGTGAATCTTCCCATCGATCTGATGCCGGAAATTAACCCTCCCTACCTGGTAGTGAGTACTACCTTTTCCGGGGCGGGTCCCGAAGAAGTGGAACGGAGCGTAACCCGGGTACTGGAGGCGGCGCTTTCCAGCGTTTCCAGCCTGGAAAAGGTAACATCGACCTCGTCGAAAGGTTCCAGTATGGTTATTATGGAATTTACCTACGGGACTGATCTGGTGGACGCGTCCAATTCCGTCCGGGATTCCCTGGAACGGATACGGACTTACCTTCCCACCGGCGCGGACTCCCCGATGATCTTCAGGTTCGATCCGGCCATGATTCCCATCATGGGGCTTATGGTGACCGGTAACCGCAGCCCGGAAGAACTGCGGGAAATTACCGAGGACACGATAGTTCCCCGTATCGAGCAGACGCCGGGAGTGGCTACCGCGAGCGTAAACGGCGGCCGGGAAAAAATAATCAGGGTAGAGATTCCCCAAAGCCGGCTTGAGGCCTACGGTCTTACCGTGACCCAGATACAGCAGATGCTGGCGGCCCAAAACCAGCAGGTTGCCGCGGGGACCATAACCGAGGGGGGGCTTTCCTACCTTCTTACCACTATGGGTGAGTACACATCCCTGGACGAAATTAAAAATACCGTTATTTCCTACAAGGGAGGCGGCATGACCGCAAGCGGCGGGGTGGAACAGCCGCGCTCGGTGTTTTTACGCGATATTGCCGATGTGTACGAAGGTTACCGGGACGAGACCAGCATGGTTTACGTGAACGGCCAGACGGCGGTGATGATGCAGGTGCAGAAACAAAGCGGTAAGAACTCCGTCCAGACTGCCCGGGAACTGCGGAGCCGTCTGACCCGGATTGCCCGCGAGCTTCCCCAGGACATTAAGATTACCGAACTGTTTAATACCACGGATCAGATCGAGAATTCCATTAACCAGGTGGGCCAGACCGCCCTTTCCGGGGGAATTTTGGCGATATTGATTCTTTTTATATTCCTCCGCTC
>JAIRLK010000156.1 GCA_031259515.1 Treponema sp.
CCTCCGCCCCAAGCGGCCCCCGCAAAGAATTACTTGCATTAGGGCCGGTATTAGTGTATATTTAATAATAGTCGTAACCATTCAGCCGCCTGCGGGGGTTAAAGCACTTGGGAACAAGAAAGAGTTCTCGAACCGCGCCGCGATTGAACGGTTGCAAAAAGTCTTTTAAGAGAGGTATCAAATGGCTTATAAAATTAGTGACGCGTGTTTAAACTGCGGCGCTTGCGACAGCGAATGCCCGGCGGAGGCGATTTCCGAGAAGGATAGCGCCCGCTGGATAGACGCTGAAAAATGCCTGAGCTGCGGCGCCTGTGTTGCCGTATGTCCTTCGGACGCGATTTCCGAGGAATAATTTCAGGCGGTTTCCTTGTAATGGAAAACAGCAGGCGAGGACGGGGGCCGTTTTCCGCTGGGGCGCTGTGTTTTTTCGTTGGAAAAAGGCGGTACCCCTCGCAGGGCAGGCAGGTTTCCGGAAAGGCAAGGGGGATCCCCTTGCCTTTTTTTATGCCCCTGCCCCTGCTCGTGTTCTGCCTCTTTGGAGGCGGCCTTGCCGCGGAAACCGGCGGGGCGGGCGCTCCTGCCTTCCCGGTGATCGACCGGCTTGAACCGGGAGACGCGATATTCCGCCAGTACCAGGCCGATGTGGAAGCCGCCCGCGTCCTGCTTGCCGATCGACGGCGGCGGACGGAGCAGGGCGACGCTCTTGTGGAAGCGCTCACCATTTACGAATACGCCGTCAAGGGGGAAGATATGCATGATCTTGCCGCCCGTTGCCGCGTCCCCTACGACACGATTGCCACGCTGAACCGGCTGGCCCATATACAGGATCTGGCGGACGGCGCTCTTGTGTACCTTCCCTCCATGCGCGGCCTTTTTATCCCGGAAAAGACGGAAAACGATCTGGAAATGCTTATGAGTTCCTCCCGCGAAGGCGAGGAGGGTATTATCATCACCATACGGAAGGGCGGTGCGGCGGAACGCTTCCTTTTTATACCGGGGGCGGAGTTCCGTTCCACAGAGCGCGTTTTCTTCTCCAAGGGCGGCTTCCGCTTCCCCCTAAGGGAGTTTAGGCTGACAAGCGGTTTCGGCCCCAGGATAAACCCGGTAACCGGGAACCTCAGGCTCCACCAGGGCCTTGACCTTGCGGCCCCCGAAGGAACGGCGGTCTACGCGGCCAAAGACGGGGAAGTCATTGATATAGGCGATGACGCCGTTTACGGGAAGTATGTCATTATTGAACATAGCGATAACTGGACCAGCCTGTACGGGCATCTTTCGAATGTAGAGGCGGTCTTGCGAAAAAGCGTTAAATCCGGTAACCTTATAGGAAGGGTAGGATCAACGGGGCAGTCCACCGGCCCTCATTTGCATTTTGAGATCAGGCAGCACGGGGCGGCGCAAAACCCGGGTAAATTACTGTTCAGAGAAAACCGGGCTTCCCGATAGGCTCAGGTTTTGTCCCGAAATATCCGGCCCGAAGGGTTACGACAAAAAGAGGAACATTGTTTATGAGGAGCCGCACGGGGGCATTCATTGCGCTGAGTTTTCTTTGGGCCGTCTTTCCGGCCTTCCCGCAGGAATCGTTCAGGGCGGTGATTGCCGGTACGGTCCCGGTATCTCAGGGTAATACAGAGGGGGCGTCCGTCTCTCTTTTTATTGTCGATTCCGCTCTTGTCGTTTTGGACGGGGAAGTCCGCTTTATCCGGGGCGTTGAACTTGAATTAAGCTCCCCCCAGAACTACTTACCCCACCGGGGGAGCCTGGCGCTGGCCGTTTACGGGGAACTTGACCATGCTCCCGCAGATGGAATAGCGGATGTCCGCGCCCGTCAGATTTTCCTTGAACCCATACCAAACAAGATACAGGCGGTTTATCAAATCCCCGTCCGGCAGCGGCACGGACTGCGTACCAGCCCCTATGTGTCGGTGCTTCCCGTAACGCCTCTGTCTTCCTTCCCCCTGCTTTTCCGGGTGATGCCGGTAATCAAGGGCCTTCCCGACGAGGTAGAAGCCCTGCGCTTTACCCTGACGGTAAAACCCATCCTGAGCGACGAGGGCGCGGTCCGCGTTGCCTTCCGGTATCCGAATAATCTGCCGGATAAACCTTTTACCCTTCTGATAGATGATGAGCTTATCGACCCTCCCGATGAAGAACGGGTATTGCGGGAGGGGCGGCACAATCTTGTAATTCTCTCCAACGATTACCGTAATGAAAACCGGGTTTTCATGGTGGAACGGGGCCAAATTCTGGAACTTACCGTTAATCTTCAGGATCCGACACCCCTCGTCATCTTCGAGGCTCCGGAAAACGCACGGGTATTCTTCGACAACGCGCCGGTTGATCCCGGCGAACCCCTTCCCGTGGAACCGGGCGCCCATGAGGTTCGCTTCCAACTGAGTGATTACGCGGTAGTAAAGCCCCTGTTTGTACAAAAAGGCAAAACCTACCGGGTTTCCATGTCTGTGGATATGACCGTTACCGAATCGGATTAAACGCTTTAATGAAAGGGGGTCAGACTTGCTCCGCAAGTCCGCGTCTCCCCCCGCGCTCCGGTCTTACGCCCTCCGCTGCTCCCTCTGCGGGGGTTCCCGCTCCCGCAACGCCCCCGCGTTTTCCGCCAAACAGTTTCCCGGCACTGAGTATAGTGCCGGGAATCCGTGGTTATTCTTCCTTCCGTAAGGCATAAAAAAAGGCCGGCGTTCACCTTACGGTTCACGCCGACCCTGCCCTTGAGGCATTGCCGGAAATATAGCGATTTGGGAGGGGAACTATACCCCCGACAATATAATTATCGGTCAGGTGGTCAAAATCCTTAACTCTTTTTTTGCAAAACATACGATTTTTTTGAACGCCAAACTTTTTGATTGGAAGGCCGGGTACATACCCCGCCCTTTAGGGCGATGAATGTAGCACTATGAGATATGATGTTCATAAAGGCAGATCGGGTATGTACCCGGCCAGTATAATAAATTTCCTATCCAACGACGATACCCTGCCCTTCAGGGCGGGGAGCGTCATTTAGCCTATGAATTGGCAGCCCAAACCACATACCCCAGTTGGGGGTACATGCTTTCCAGGGGAGCTACCACAACCTGGGAACGCTGGGAATATGTGGAATCCGGCCCTCTGCTGGGAATGGCGTCCCATGATCATCTGATGTACGCTACAATCAGCGGCTGGTTCTATTCTTATTTGCTGGGAATTAGACCTTTAGAGCCGGGGTTTAAAATTTTCGCCTTTAAGCCCCATATCCCCGCCGCCCTGTCCGGCGCCAGTGGCACGATCAAAACGGTAAAAGGGGATATTGAAGCCGCATGGGAACAATCCGAAGCGGAGCTGCGCCTCAGCGTAACCGTCCCTTTCAACAGCCGCTGCAGAC
>JAIRLK010000173.1 GCA_031259515.1 Treponema sp.
CGTTTGTCGAAAAGGGAGCAAAAGCATTAGGTTACCTTATCCACATGATCGCTCAGATAATTATTTTCTTTGAAGTGTTTCAGATGAGGTTGAAAAAAATGGGCGTCTCGTTTGAGCCGCTTATCGGGACAGTCCGGGATGTATTCGCTTTCATTGTCAGTACCATAAACAGCGCCCTGCCCTTTATACAGAATTTGGGGGCTGCCATTCTGACCGCATTCGGGCCTATCCTGGCGTTTGTGCAGCCGGTACTGGAAGAACTTAAGCGGATTATAGCCGGTGTTTTTTCTTTTCTTTCCGATATTCTCGAAAAACTAACGCCTGAAATCAGGGATTCAGCGGGTTTTTTTGGCGTGTTAGGCAACATTATCGGTAATCTTATTGGTCCTGTTCTGGCACTTGCGTTTGGGATAAAGGCAATAAATACCGCCATTAAAACAGTAAAAGGTACGATGATTGCGGTAAAGGCTGTTATTGCCGCATTGAAGGCGGCGCAGATAGGATACCTCGCGGTCATGCGCCTTTCTATGGAGGGGAATAAAGCGGCCGCGGCTATGATGAAGCTATATGCTATCCGCATAAAAGCCGTTGCCATAGCTCAAAAGGCGGCGGCTATCGCGGGCAAGGCATGGGCGGCGATTCAAGGGATTATAAATGCTGTCATGGCTGCCAATCCAATCGTGCTTATTATTATAGGAGTAATGGCACTCATAGTGGCCATTGTCTTATTAGTTAAGAATTGGGACAAGGTAAAGGCTGCCTTCGGGAAAGCCGGTGAAGCAATAAAATCAGGGATTGGAAAACTGGGGGGCTTTTTCTCCGGCCTAGGGAAGAAAATATCGGGAGTGTTTGCGGATGCCTTTGGCAAGGTAAAAGAGAAAACGAAGGAGATGCTTGCCGACTTCCAGGAAAAATACCCGGCCCTTTATGAGACGCTTGCCGCTGTTTTCGGTAAGGTCAAGGAAGTAGTTTCCGCAGTTTTTGGATGGATTAAGAAATATTTTTCAGTGGTCTGGCAGTCATTAAAGGCATCTCTGGGGGCATTGTTTGAAGTATTTAAAACCATATTTCTTTCGATTTGGAATGTTATAAAAACAGCAGGGTTGGGAATATGGAATATCATTAAGACCGTTTTTGATTCCATCAAAAATGTTGTGATGAGCATTCTTAATGTTTTCAAAACAATTTTTACTTCAATATGGACTGTCATTAAAACGATTTTTATGACTGTTTTTAATACGGTGCTGTCTATTTTTGATGGGCTTATTTCGATCTGGAAGGGCGACGGGAATATCTTTGTGAAAATCTGGGAATCCATAAAACTCATATTTTTAAAAGTCTGGCAGGGGATTTTCACCATTGCCAAGGCGGTATGGGACGCCATTATTGCCGTTTGGAAAAGTATTATTAATGTGTTCCTGACGATACTCGCTGGAATCAAAGCAGTGTTTCTGGCCGCATGGGGAGCGATTAAGAATTACATTCTGGCCGTGGCAGACGGTATAAAAAGTGTTTGGTTAAGTTTCGCCGCTTTTTTTGGAACCTTATTGAGCGGGATAAAAGCGATAGCCTTGGTTGTTTGGGATGGAATTAAAGGGATATTTTTAGGGGCGGTTGACGCGATAAAATTCGCATGGCAGACTGCCATCAGCTTCATTATAGGACTGTGGGAAGATATAAAAGCCGTATGGACCGGCATTGTCGGGTTCTTCTCCGGCCTGTGGGAAGCACTTATGCAAGGCCCCGCCGCCGCGATTGAATACATCAAGAACGCCTTCTTCGGCTTGTTTAACTCCATACAGGAAAAGCTGTTCGGGTTTATCAACAAAATCAGGGAGGGCTGGGAAAAAGTAGCGGGATTTTTCGGCGGCATCGGGCAGGGTGTGGTGAACTTTTTTACCGGCGGCGGAGAGACCGGCAGTGCGGGCGGTATGCAACCGGCCCTGGCCGGCGGCGGGAGCCTTGCCGGTACTGCCATGCAGGCCGCGGCGGCACGGAACACTTATTACAATACCGGCGGCAGCAGCAGTCAGACGATCAACTCAAACGCCACTATCAGCGTAAATGTCCCTCCGGGAACCTCCGCGGAACAAGCGCAGGCAATATCCCGGCAGGTTGACCACCAGATGCGGAAAACGCTTGCCGACGCCGTCGGAGGCAGCCGGGGCGTCATTCCTTCCCCTGAGGTGCGGAGGTACTGATGGGTATTATATCTTTTACCTATCCGAAAACCACCAAAAGCATCGGCGGGTTTGCGATAGACGCATTTGTCAGCGAGCACTATTCCCATAGTAACGTCATCACGGACATCCCCGTCGAGGACGGGAGTACCGTCAATGATCATGTGGTGAGAAACGCCAATGAGATTCAGATAAAGGCGTTTATCGGAAAGGTGGAATTTGCCGTATGGGAAGGTCCTTTACCGGAAAGCCGCGCGGATTTGCCGGCAGAAGATCCGAAAGCCCGGATAAAAGCCGCATACCTTGAGCTGTTGCGCCTGCATGACGGAGGTCTGCCCGTTGACGTGGTAACCGGGCTGGGGACTTTTAACGGCATGGTTATTGCCACCTTCAATATTGACCGTGCCGCGGAAACCGGGGCGGACCTCCCCTTTGACATGTCATTCAAAAAGGTCCGGATCATAAAAAGCGAAACCGCGACAATCACCGCATCCGGCGCCGCCACAGGGACCGGGGATCAGACCGGCGGGAGGGCAAACGCCGGTGTTGCGGGAACCACTAAGCCGGAGGAAAAAAGCATCTGGATGCAGGAGGAGTGGAAATATTCGGTCAAGGCCGGCAAGACGACCCATGAAGAATACCTTGAGAAATGCGACCAAGCGGGGTGGACGCCATGAAATTGCTTGAAAGCATCACTATCCCCCTGGATACTGCGGCCTCAGTCGCCCGCTGGGAAATGAAGGCGGATCTCTCCGGTCAGCGGTACGGGTTTTATTTCGACTACAATACCCTGCAGGAAGCCTGGTTTATGGCTATTTCAGACCGGAACGGTGAGCTGCTACTGGGCGGCATCCGGCTGGTCCCCGGCGTCTTTTTCCTGGAGAAATACCATGCCGGCGTTCCGGCATTGCCTCCGGGGGAATTGTGGCTCATGGATATTGAAGGGAAACTGGCCACCGCCGAAGTAACCCGGTATAACCCGCATACCCGGTTTGCCCTGACTTACACGATTTACGGAGAATAGCGCATGGCATTTATACGGAAGGTGGAAGTAACCGTCGGCCCCAAAGGCGGGGAAGGGTTCAAGATAGACGGCCTTAAGATCGCATTCAATATCGAGAAAACGGACAGTCCCGATCCGAACAAAGGCAAAATCCAGATTTACAACTTGTCCGAGAGTACTTCGGCAAAGGTTACGGTGGCCAAGAACCACATTACTTTGAAAGCGGGATACCTCGACGAGACCATCGGGGCAATCTTTTTCGGGGATGTGCTTGACGGGCGGCGGTATAAAGACGGGCAGGATTATTGCACTGAGCTTGAGGTGTTTGACGGACGGACATCGGTGATGTCAGGCCATATTTCTGTTTCCTATGCGAAAGGGACTGAGACCCGCACTGTTGCCCAGGCGTTCCTTGACGCCCTGGGGATGCCGTTCAAGGGGCTTGAGCATATTCCGGCCGGGGAATCATATCCCCATGGCTATTGTTATATCGGAATGGCCGGCGACGGTCTTCGGGATGTGCTGAACCGTTATGGCCTCATGTACACGGTCCAGAACGAGATGATCTATATCATCAGGCCCGGAGAGGCCGCGGATAAGACAGGACTCCGGCTCACCCCATCTACAGGGCTGCTCACCACCCCGCAGCCGGTTTCGGACAAAACCGGTGAAGGGGACGAGGCGGCCGAAGCGAGTAACCGGTGGAAATTTGCCACGATGCTTTTCCCTGAACTTATACCGGGGGCCGCCTGCAAGGTTGAATCTTCTACCCTCAACAAAGAGGTGATTATCAGAAAAGCGGGCTATTCCGGTGACAACTGGGGCGGTGATTATCAGATTGATATTGAGGGGGAAGTGGCGTAATGGACGAACTGAACCGGCTGCTCAAGGAGAGCTTTGAGTATAACATGGCCAACATTCACACCTCATTCCCCGGCAAAGTGGTACGGTATGATCCCAAAACCCGCAGGGCGGACATACAGCCGTCCCTCAAGCGGCGGCTCCCCGACGGCAGCTTTGCGGATTTTCCTGAAATTCCCGATGTCCCTGTTCTTTTTACGGGAACATCAAAATATACGATCCATATCCCCCTGGAAAAGGGCGACGAGGTAGAGGTCAGGGTATGCGAAAGGAGTACCGACATTTGGCGTGATTCCGGTGACCAGGGCATAGAAGATACCGATCCGCGGCGGTTCAATTTACAGGATTGTTATGCCAGCCCGGGTTTGCAGCCGGTACACTTTATACCGGCAACAGAAAACGGTTTGCAAATACTTCATCATGATGCTTTTGATGGTAATTTTATCTCCCAGGTGTTAATGGATGACAATAAAATTGAAGCCAAATACAAAGCAAAATCCACGGCGCTTATGGAAGATGATCATGTAAGAGCCTATACCGAAAAATGCTCGGTAGACATGACCAAAGGGAACATCCAGGCCAAAAACGGTAAAGACGAGATCACGATGATGGATGGGGACGTCGACATAAAAAGTCCAACTCCAATCGGTATCAAGGGAACGGAAACCATATTGGGCAACGGGGTCTTACAGCCGTACTGGAAGGCGGAAACGAATGCCTGGAAGCAATGGCCGATGTTTATCCCTCCGGTTCCCTGGCCTGCGGGAATGCCTGTCCCTCCGGCTCCGCCTATTATTTGTATGGCGCTTAATGGGCTCAGAGATGCCATAGCGGCAGCAGATGCCGCCGCACAAGCGAACGGCGCTAAATCAATAAAATAAGGAAGAATTAATATGACAATGGATCATTCAGCTTTGGCAACTGCGATATACAACGAAATGAGAATGGAGTATTGGCCTGATACCGTGATTCCATCGGAAGCGGAACACGAGACAAAAAGATATTACAGTGTAATAGCCAGGGCTTTAACAAATTACTTTGGCGGTTATTTTGACGGTCTGGGAACCTCCCTTTCTAATAAGCTCGAAGAAGCGTTAGCTGAACATATACAGCAGTATCATTCCGCTGGCGAGTCGGATGAAACAAACGGAGGCGGCTGAGGTGAAAAGTTTTGCCATTGATCCGCAGAGCAATACTTTTTCCCGTCAAAACGGCCGGATGCGGTACACCCGGGATGAACTTGAACATCTCTGCCAGGTGATACGGCATGAAATATCCCTGTTTTACGGCGAATGGTTTATGGACAGCAGCAAGGGTATCCCCTATTTTCCTACATCAGACAGCAAGTCTGAACACCGGATAATCCTGGAAACAGCGCTGCGGACAAAAGTCAGCGGTATCAAGGGAGTTAAAAGAATCATATATTTCAGGTCGGCGCTTGACCGGAGCACGCGGCTGTTCACGGTTGATTTCGCGATTATGAGCGAGTACGGGGAATTCGAAAGTTCCTGGACAAACAACAGGGGAGTAAAGTGATGGAATACGGCCTTACCGATAAAGGTTTTGTGGTCAAACCGTTCCAGGTCATTCTTGAGGAAGAACGGGAAGCCTGGAAAAAGGCATTTGGCTATGACATCGACACTTCAAGCGAATCCCCCGAAGGGGCGTATATCGGCAATCAGACCATTAAAATAACGCAGCTCTGGGAAATGTTCGGCGGTCTCTGGGCCGCGGGTGACGCAGACTCCGCCTCCGGGGTGTACCTGGACCGGTTGGCAAGCTTTGTAAATGTTCTGCGCCTCCCTGCGGAAGCTACCAGGGTGTATGCGGCCCTTTGGGGAGATGAGGGGACACCGGTCTTAGCGGGGCATCAGGCGAAACTTGGCACCGGGGAATTATTTGCCCTGCAAAGCTCTGTGGTATTGGGTCGTGAAAGCCTTTTGGGGTTTGTCTTTAAGATTGCTGAAATTACGGAGGGCGCCTATTCATTTCAGATAAACGGGGAAACCATATTCTGTATTGCCGCAGGGGGTGATACCGGGGAGACCATACAGGGCGCATTGTTTGACCAGATAGAGGCCGTATTCCCCGGCGAATATACCGCGGTGAATAACGGGACCGACGGCATGGAGATTCATTCCGAAGTTGGCATTGTCCCCTTTGCCCTTTTTTGCAATGACCCGAAAATCGAGATCGTCACGCTCGGCGCTCTGGGGATTTACCGCGCTGCAGAGCCGGGGCCCACCTTTGCGGCAATAGGGACGCTCAATACAATCGTGTCGAATGTGAACGGCCTTGACCGCATTATAAATTACGCGACCGGCATTACCGGTAGGACGGTGGAAAGTGACGCAGAGCTGCGGATTGAAAAAAACAACCGCCAGAAACAGGCCAGCGGGAATGAGATCGCCATTGAGAACGAAATCAAAAAACTGTCCGGAGTCCTGTTTGCGAAGGTATACTCCAACCGGCAAGCGGTAGCAGTAAAGGGGCGGCCCCCGAAATGTTTTGAGGCTATTGTGGTGGGAGGAGTTGACTGGGAAATAGCGGAAACTATTTTTCTGAAAGGCCCTGCCGGCATAGAAGCGTTCGGCTCTACCCTGATTACCGTTAAAGATGCCGAAGGTTTTCCATGGGAGATAGGATTTTCCCGGCCTGAAAACCGGTTTATCTGGCTCAGGATAGCGTACAGCAAAAATGCGGAAGAACCATTCCCGCTTGCCGGCGAGGAGATGATCAAAGACAACATCGATGCCTGGGGCGCGAAACATCAGGACGTAGGTACTGATTTTGTGTTTCAGAAACTCTTGCGGCCGGTTTATGACGTGGCCGGCATAGCCTTTGCGAATATTACCGTAGCGGTAACCAATGATTTAACACCTCCCAATGATGAAGACTATGCGGCGGCGAATATTGCCATAACCGAGCGGCAGATCGCCCTCATTGATAAAACCAGAATAACGGTTACGCAGCTTACGGAGGAAGTTTGAGAATGAAATTCACTCCTATAGACTGGAATATCTATAATCGCCCTCCCTATTATCCTGAATACCTGGCCAGGGGTGAGACCAAAAAGCTGGTATCCTTTGATGATGAAGGACTGGCCGAGATCGATAAAAACATAGACAAAGCTGCAGACCAGTACGATCTTGACACGGTAAAAGCCGTCCTCCTGGACCGTATTGGAAAAATTGTAGATGAAAAAAGAGATGGTAATGAAGATGAACTGTACCGGCTTTTGATCCGGCTGCGGATATTGCTCAACACTGCCAGCGGTACGGTGAATGACATAATCAAGGTGGTCAAGTTTATTTATTCCTCGGAAGTTGTTCATATTATACCGGGTTACCCTGCGGGTATCACCATTTTACATGACGGAGAAAGTCCGAGCGTTAACTTCAACAAGTACATTGTCCAGGTGATAGGCGCCGGGATCGCCTATGATACCAGAGATCTGTTTGAGTTTTCAGATTTGGTTGAGGTATCTGAATCATTGAACGTCAAAGTGCGGCGCAGTGATTTTGATACCTTCGGACACCCGATAAAGCATAACGGCGCCATAAAACGTGACGGGCATACCGTAAACGATACGGTCCTGGTAAAGAATAAGCACGACGGGACTTTCAAACATAACGGCGCGATTAAACATAACGGATTCAGAACGGTAAAAAATCTGTCCCGCCCTGAGCCCCCATTCAAGCATGGTTATTCATCCAGTATCAGCGACACCTTGAGCCTGCTAACATGCAGGCCGGGGGCTTATACCGATACGGTTTCAATGGAAGAGGAAACCAGTATGGGCATGATAAAGCATCACAAACATAACGGCGTGTACAAACATAACGGCGCGATTAAACACGACAGCGGGATTTTTTTCCCGTTAGCGTAAGGGAGGTTTCAGAATGTATGGGTTTTCAGAGAAAATTCCCCTGCGGGGGATGTTGATCATGCGGGTGTACCGTTCCGGTATTTTGATCGAGGAATACAGGGAGCATAACCTGATCGTGAACACGGCGCGCTTCCAGATGGCGCGCCTGATAGCCGGCAATACCGATGGGCGGCACATTACACACATCGCTTTCGGGACCAGCGGCACGGAGTCTGCGGCGGCGGATACCGCCATCAC
Source organism: Treponema sp. (assembly GCA_031259515.1). Lineage (GTDB taxonomy): Bacteria > Spirochaetota > Spirochaetia > Treponematales > Breznakiellaceae > JAIRLK01. Next base: position 8,171 of record JAIRLK010000173.1, read on the forward strand.
CGGCCAGTATGCCAGGCCCATTACCGGGATTTCCTTTCCTGAAAACGGGAAAGTGCAGTTTGATTGGGAGCTACCGGTTACTGAAAACAACGGCATGGCCATTCGTGAGTTTGGGCTGCTTACCGCGGACGGCACGCTGTTTGCGCGCAGGGCGAGGACAAATCCGATTAACAAGGAATCGGACATCAGCATTGAAGGTCATTGGATCATCACTTTTTAATTTTTTGAGGAGGGTATAATTATGGCAACTATTTCTGAACCGGCTAACCCCGGATTTCCCGCGGTGTATGA
>JAIRLK010000207.1 GCA_031259515.1 Treponema sp.
TTTTTGCCGGAAAGGTCCAGAATCACTATATCCTGGGGCTTGAGTTTGTCGTATTCAATCCCGGAAGGCTTGATCGCCAAAAGGCCCTTTCCGCGATCAATGGCGGAAACATTCCCCCAGGTAAAGGTTACAAGCCCGTAACGGGGCAATAGCAAGTTCGCGTCGCAAACGGCTTTTTTTAATTCTTCAAGCATATTTTACTCCTCTTGGTTTCATGACGGCGTTGTGCGACAGGGTCGCGTGGTCGCGCCGCGCCTTCTCACGGCACTCCATCTGCGCCCGTACTTCAGGGACCGGGGGTATCACAGTTTTACGATTTCCTCAGCGGAAAGCCCGGTATCTTCCGCGATTTGGTCAATGGGTATTCCGCGCTTTTTCAGGTTTCTGGCAATTTGCGCACTCTTTTGCGCTTCGCCTTCCTGAATGGCAGCGTATAGCAGGGTCGCGTGGTCGCGCCGCACTTTCTCCCGGTACTCCATCTGCGCCCGCACTTCAGGGTCTTCGCTCAGTCGGTACAGCGTGTTTACCGCCCTCCGTACTTCGGGGTTCCTTTCCGCTATCATCTCGAAATCCTCCTTGCGTTTACCGCATAGAAACCGCATCCACTCCCATACAGCCTTCCCGTCGTTCTCTTCGGGAACCTTGGATAATTCTATCGTGTATATCTCTTCCGGTATCCCTTCAAAACATAGTCCGGTCTCTGGATTGTAATACCGGAACCGGTTAATGTCAGGTAGCAAGTAACAGGGTATCGGCGTTTACTTTTTTTTCTATCAAAGTAAACGCCTCTATACCCTGCTTGCGGCGGGGAGCGTCATTTCACACTTCAAACCTGTCCCATACCGCGTCCAGCGCTTCACAGACTGCCGCGTATTTCTCGTATTTGGGGCGGTACAGGGCGCTGTTTTGGGGGTCCGGATAAACCGGCGGAGAGATGCGCACCATAGCCCGTGCGGCCTCGTTGTAATCCTTGTATATCCCCGACGCGACCGCGGCGGCCATTCCGCAGCCCAGCGCGCCAAGCTCCTTGACACCGGTAACCGTCTCTATCGGCAGTTCCAGGACATCGGCGAACATCTGTACCCAGAAACGGGAATTCGCGGCACCCCCGGCTAGGCGTACCGCTTCCGGTGGTTCCCGTATTGAAAGCAGTTTGTCGATGTGGCTTTTCGCGGAGAAAGCCACCCCCTCGTATACGGAGCGCAGCAGATGCGCCTTGTTGTGGAAATTGGTCAGACCGATGAAACTTGCCTTGGCCAGCGCGTGGCGGTTTGAGCCGTAGAGGAAGGGCAGGAAATATACGTCGCAGGAATCGGGCGGGACGCTTTCCGCCAGTTCGTCCAAGTATTGGTACAGTTTCTTGCCTTGGGGGACTTCTTCATGCTCAAAGCAATTCTGAATAACCCAGTCCAGATTTCCCGCGCCGGTGGCGCTCGATTCCTCCAGCAGATAGAAGCCGGGAATCGCGTAGAGTGAGTTCATAGCCACGCAGGTACCGGTGATGGGGGCCGACGCGATAAATTCGTTGATGCTCCACGTGCCGGTGATAGTGCAGAGATGCTCCGGTCTGGTTACCGACATGGCTATCGCGCAGGAATCGATGTCGAACATTCCGCCAGCTACGGGGGTTCCGGCGACAAGCCCGGTTGACGCGGCGCTTTCCGCCGTAACCGCGCCGCAGTGTTCGCTGGAATAGCGCAGGGGCGGTATCATGCCGACGGCTTCCTCGATACCCAACGCGGCGAGCAGGTCCCGGTCAACGGAGGCATCGCGGACGTTCATCAGACCGGAACCCGATATATTGGTGGCCTCGCTCCATGCCTCGCCGGTCAGACGGAAGCGGATGTAGTCGGTTACCGAGAAGGCCCACCTGATATTATCGTAAACGGCGCGGTCGTGCCCCTTGAACCATGCCAGAAGCGACACCGGCTGACACGCCATGATCTGCTGGCACAGACGGGGATACACCGCGTCAAAAGCCCCTTCCCGCTTCCACTTTTCCGGGTACTGCCATGCGCGGTTGTCCGTGGAAATGATACCGTTGTAGGCGGGTTTTCCGTCTTTGCCCCAAGGGTAAAGCCCCTTACCGTGGCCGCACACCGCGACCCCCGCGATAGCTGAGGGGGATACGCCGCTGTCGGCGATCACCTGCCTGACGCAGGCGCAGTTCTGCTCCCACAGATTCACCATATCCCGTTCCGTGTACCCCGGCCGGGGCGTAATAACCGCCGTTTGGCGGGAAGCCACAGCAATCTCCCTCCCGTTCAGGGAAAAAAGGGCCGCCTTTATGATCGTTCCGCCGTTATCAATACCAAGGACAAATTTTTCCTGCGCCATAAATCGTTCTCCTTTAAGACACTAGAGGGTTTCGGCAGTGGCGATTAAGCCGTCACGCACTTCATGACTCCACTTTATATCCGATGGTTTTTCGTCGTAAATTGTGGAAACGCTTTCCAGAAGCGCCTTGATTCTTGCCGTTATTTCAGCGTTGTCAAGATTAAGAGCGAGATCGGGAATAACCAATTCCATTCCCGGTTTAATCAAATCGGGATCGACAATATCAACCGTTTTCTTTTCTTTCGAAGCCGCCATGATGAGAGGGAAAAGGAAGACGTGTTCCTGGCCGTAGGCTTTCCGGGCGATTTTTATAAGGGTATCGCCCCATTTAACCGTGTAATTTTGCGCGTTATCAAAAATGATAGGCATTACCGTTTCGTAAGCGCTGGTAAACTGAAGATCAGCGTCCGGGTTCGCTTCCGGTTCCGCCGCGACCGGGGCGGACTTACAGGATACAACAAGGAGAGCGGCTATTATTGCCAGAAAAAAGGAAAAAGTTTTTTTCATAAGAAACCTCTTCTGTTTTTTTGATTGAGGCTGTTCCAAAACTTCAGTTTTTGGAACAGCTTCCTTGGATTTAATGGAAAAACCGGCATTTTGTTTGGTTTTTCCAAGAGCCTGTTCTAAAACCGTGCACGGTTAGCGCACAGTCAATTAGTTTTGGAACAGGCTCGATTGTATGATAATTTTAATAGAACATTATCGAAGTGTCCAGTAGGATATTACGAAAAGGGTACGATTGTTTTTTCGATGTGAATTTAGCGGCGTGTAGCAAGAGCTCACTACCAGGGGGGGTCTGGCGTACCCTTTGGGTGCAAGGGTATTGTTGTTGCAGGTTATTGTGGGGTTCGCTATGCGAACCTGAAGGTTCTGTTGTTAAGGTGCGTTGCCAGAAACTTCACGGGAAATTGTCTGGGCAAAAATGCGGGGTGTTGAGGAGCAAGGTTGACCACATTCGCGGTCAATAGGAACCGCAGAGGGAGTAGCGCAGGAGTCAGACTTACGGAGCAAGTCTGCGACTTCCCTCTGTCAACGAACATCTAGATTGCTTCGCTCGCAATGACGGGCTGTTTGCTTAACTTATTGACACTGGGGGACTTTCCCTCTTAAAATACACCGAAAAAACAATCACACCCTTACAAAAAGGCGGCGAAAATGAGCATAGATCGGGTTCGTTCATATCTGGGCAGGTGGAACCGTGATAAAGACATTATTGAGATGAATGTATCGACAGCTACGGTTTCCGAAGCCGCTAGTGCCCTTGGGGTTATTCCGGCACGGATTGCCAAGAGCATTTCACTCAGGATAGAAAACAGCATCGTAATTATTGTTACCGCCGGGGACATGAAGCTGGACAACCGGAAATACCGGGACCGTTTCGGCATCAAGGCGCGGATGCTTTCCCCGGAGGAGGCCCTGGAAATGACCGGACACGCGGTAGGCGGGGTCTGTCCCTTCGCTCTTCCTCCGAATGTCGATGTTTACCTTGATGTTTCCATGAAGCGTTTTCAAACCGTCTACCCCGCCTGCGGAAGCGACAATTCCGCCATAGAATTGACTATGACGGAAATTGACGAGTATTCGCAAAACAAGAACTGGGTGGATGTCTGTAGGCCGATTGAAATGACGCAGGCTTGAAGAGATTGTTTCACGTGAAACATTGTTGCCGGATGTTCCTTTGATATAAAGCCAACACAACCGCCCGCCCATTTGTCCGCTGTCTTTTCACTTTTGGGCTTGAGAGGTTTGTTTCACGTGAAACATTAGGCGGGCGGCCTGTCGAGAAGTCGCGCCGTGCTTCACGAGGAGGCGTGGTCCCGCTTGTCCAATATCGTTTTTTGTTTTATCGTTAGTATTATATGCGATTAGGAGAGTATGATCTGAGACAAATAAATCCGTAACAGAAGCACAGATCATTTGCTCCATCCCGCATCCGGCTCTTGCGCCGCAATATCCTTCAGTATTTTCAAAGTCCTTTTGCCGCCGTTACCTATATATGTGGTATCGGCACCGCAGGAAATAACGTTAATCCCTTTATTATACCAATATCGGATCTGTTCCGGATCTTCGGTAACCAGCGATATGCCCGCCGATTTCCCCCCCTTCTTGATCCTGGATATCGCCAGATCGATAAGGTTCCCCGTCGGTTTTTCATATATCTTAAACAGCTCCCCGATAGAACCGGACAAATCGCAGGGGCCAAAAATAAAACAATCGACCCAGGGATTTTTCACCATTTCGTCCAGATTATTCACCGCCGTTTTGCTTTCTATCTGCACACAGCGGATCATCTCAAGGCTTGTTTTGTTAATATAAACTTCCTGATTATCCAGCGCGTAATTAACTGCCCGCAACGGGCCAAATCCTCGATTCCCTAGGGGCGGATAGAGGGTGCACTTCATGGCCTTATCCAGTTCTTCCGGCGTATTGACCATGGGAAAGATGATGCCCGTGGGTCCCATTTCGAGAACCCGCTTCGCCAGTACGGGATCATTCCAGGGAATCCTGACCAGGGTGTCACAGCCCGAAGCCTTGGCGGCGATAAGATGTTGTACCAGTATATGATAATCCGTGGGGGTATGTTCCGTATCTATCCACAAAAAATCAAAACCGATGGAACCGCAAAGCTCGGAAATACAGGGATCCGCCAGAAGCACATGGGTGCCGGTTGTAAATTCAAGATTTCTCATCTTTTCTTTTGTCGCATTCATATCATCGCACTCCTTTGAGTGTTTCAATTACCGAACACAAGGTTGGGTATAAAAGTAGTAATCCAAGGAACAAAGGTTACCAAGAGCAGAACAATAAACAGGGGGATCAGAAAGGGTATGGTCGCCCTGGTAACCCGTTCAAATGGAACTTTACCAACGTTGGCGACCACATACAACACAACACCCACCGGGGGAGTAATGACTCCTATCATCAAATTCATGATCATGATGAGGCAGGCCTGGGTAATGTTTATGCCCATATTCACCATGATGGGAATCAAAATCGGTGTCAGGATAAGAATCGCCGCGGTTCCTTCCATAAACATACCGACAAAAAGCAGGAATACATTGACGATCAGTAGCAACAGTATTTTGGTATGGGCAATGGAAAGCAGTACCTGGGATATGGACTGGGGAACCTGAGACACTGACAGTACCCAGCCAAAAATCGAGGCGGTCATGACCAGGGCAAGGACAACCCCGGTAGTCTCACAGGTTGAAAAAATCACCTTTGGAATATCCTTGAAGGTAAATTCCCGGTATACAAAGAGCCCCAGAATGAGGGAATAAAAGGCCGCGATAACAGCGGCTTCGGTGGGGGTAAAAATACCGGAAAAGATCCCCACAAAAAGAATAACCGGCGCCATCAGGGCCCAAATGGCCTCCCTAAAGGCGGCACAGAGGATCTTCAAGGTCGGTCTTGGAGCCCGGGGATAGTTCCGTTTATGCGCATATATCGAAACCATAAGCATCAGGGTAACGCCCATGAGCAGGCCGGGTATGATGCCCCCCAGAAAGAGACGGCCGATGGAGGCCTCTGCGGCCACCGCAAGGATGACCATCGGCAGGGAGGGGGGAATTATCGGGCCTATCACCGAAGACGCGGCGGTAATGGCGCAACTAAAGTCGTCATCATAGCCGGCATCCCGCATGGCCTTTATTTCGATATTGCCCAGACCCCCAGCATCGGCCACCGCAGTTCCGCTCATACCCGCGAACATGACGCTGGCCACCACATTGGCGTGCCCAAGTCCGCCGGGGAGCCTTCCCACCAGCACATTGGCAAAATCAAACATTCGTTTGGTAACGCCGGAATTGTTCATAATATTGCCCATGATGATGAAGAAGGGTGCCGCCAACAGGGTAAAGGAATTGGCTGACATGGTAACCCGCTGAAGCACCGTGATAGGGGTAAAACCTCCCAGGAACACGTAGATCATTGAGCAAAGGCCAAGGTTTGCGTAAAGGGGCAGCCCAGTAAAAAGAAGTATGACAAACAGGGTAAACGCCAGGGTCATGATAAGGCTCCTTGGGGTTGGGCAGGAATTTTTTTCCAGATATTGACGATATCCAATACCTGATACAAAAGAATAATAAAGTTTGCTATAGGGGCGCTGACATACACCAAGGCGAAATTGACGGGCAGGGTAACCGCCATGCCCCGGCCCCCGACTTCTGTCATCTTGATCCCAAACCAGACCATAAACACCGAGAAAATGATTACCAGGATACAGTTAAAGGTTTGCATGAGCTTCTGCCCAAAAAGCGGGAGTCTCGAAATCAGGGCAGTAATGCAGATGTGGCTTTTGGTTCTGGAGGCCATGGTCCAGCCTATATAACAGATCCAGACAAACATCAGCCTGATCAGTTCCTCGGACCACACAATAGGATTCCTGAATGCCCAGCGCATAATGATTTGCGCCATGGCGACAAAGAAGATGATGACAAAAAAAAGGACCGCAATCCAGTCAATAACTTTTTCTGTCCCTTGTTTTATCCGGTTAAAATTTGAGGATGCCGGCATATTTTCTCCTTCAGGCTTGTTCGCCAGCCCGCAACATAAAGAATATTCCCGGTTTGACAAACGGTGGACAAACCCTCAATACCGGTTTTGTCCACCGCCTGTTCTTTTAAGATCTCCCCTACTTTACATTTTGGATAAATTCCCAGGTTCCTTTGCCCCAATCGGCTTCCATCCGTGAGACAAGCCATGGCCCGGTAACCGCCCGGAAGGATTCCACGTCCGGGCTTATGACGGTAATACCCTTGGCGGCAAGGTCTTTTTTGAGATCCTCCTCGGATCTTGCGACCTCCGCGTCATTCCAAGCAATGCCGTTGTTCACTGCGGTCTGGATGATTTGCTGATCCACAAGGGATATTTTTTTCCAGACATCCTCGTTGATAAAGATCATATTAGGACAGATAATGTGATCCGTGAGGATGAGGTACTTCTGAATTTCGTAGAATTTCTGGCCGTCAAAGGTGGGCAGGGGGTTTTCCTGCCCGTCCGCCACGTTGGTCTGTAGGGACATATACAGATCGCCGAAGGGGATGGGCGTGGGCCGGGCTCCCCAACTGTTGATCATTT
>JAIRLK010000228.1 GCA_031259515.1 Treponema sp.
TTACATCGGGCTTACAGCCGTTGTAAGTGTATTCCGCGTAAAATGTTTGGTGGGAACATTCCGTATTATTACCGGCATACCGCTTTTTACCGTTTGAAGTGCCGTACGGGCGGACATCCTCGCTCCCGCAAAACGGGCATTTTAATGCTGCTGTTACCATAACTTTCCCCTCCTGAAGGTTTTCATACAGTATATCTCCTTTTACAATAATAAGTCCAGAACATTACCAAGTAGGCGGCCTGATTTGGCCGAACTTTTTTGAATCCGCCAATGGGGACGATTCGATACAGGCCTGCTTGACATCGACTTCGTATTGATTGGTACAGGTGATCTCCAGTTCTCGGCTGACCCCCGCGGCGGAGAGGAACGGTTTCGTCGCTCGGATCCGGCGGATCAGGTTGATGGTTTCGGCGGACTCGAAAGGCTGGGTATTGGCGTGGTAGTAGCTCCTCCCATGATCTAAACTTGACACACAATTTTCTCATGTTTGTGCTATAGTCTCCTAAAAAGCAGAGAACTCTGGGAGGGAATATGGCACAAGGGAAAAGTTTCGACATGAAGGAAGAATTCGCGGGGCTGGATTTTCATTCTGTCCGTCTTGAACAACGGTTTATCAGGTTTATCAGGACCATGGATCCCCTGATACAACAGCCGGACGCGTCAATCTGGGAGGCAAGCGAAGGCCGGGCCGAGGCCAAGGCAATCTACCGGATGCTAGCCAATGAAAGTTTGACCGGGAGGAGATCGTCCGGGCACACCGGGAAGCAACGATACGGCGGATGGCCGAATATGGCGGTACGATCTTAGCGGCGCGGGATACCACTGGGGTAAACTACAACACCCACGCGAAAACCGTGGGGATAGGGTATATCAGTGACAAGAAGCTGGGGGTCAATGTCCATAGCTGTCTGGCGGTGACCTGCGATGGGGTAGTTTTGGGGGTTTTGGATCAGTCAAGTTACAACCGGGAAGAACCCAAAGACGAACCGGCAAGCCATGAGAGCAAAAAGGTGCGGCCGATAGAGGAAAAGGAGAGTTTTCGTGGCTGGAAACCCTGGAGAGTAGCACGGCGGGTATTCCCGAAGGGGTAAGGTGATTACCGTCTGTGACCGGGAAGGGGATATGGCGGACTAAAGTCCATATGCGTTTACTTTAGGCTAAAGAACAAAAACAAGACCCTCAGATTACGCAGATTTCACGGATTAAGAACACTTTTGATACGAAAAATCTGTGTTAACCCGTGTAATCTGTGGACAACTTTTCTTATGTAAACGCACATGGGCTTTTGCCGTGCCTTTTTAAAGAACAGCGAAAGTTACCAATCGGCAAAAAATATAATAGACGGAAGTACAAAATAAAGTATACACTGATGATGGTATGAGAGCGTGTATGGTGGACGGTGTTTGCGCTTCGCAGGTGTTTGTTTTCCAGGGGGATACCCTGGCGGTTCCAGATTCTTTACATGAAGCCTCTGAAACTTCCCTGAAAACCGGCGGCGGGTTTCTTTTTCACGGAATAGACCGGGGCCTGCTTCCCGGCGAATGGACGGGCGCGGGAACGGATTATTTTGAGATTCCCGAAACCGAAGGGGGAGGGGTGATAGGGGGCTTGTTTCTGGACGACGCCGTCTCCCTGCCCGCCGGATGGAAGGCTGTCCCTATACGCCGTTCCCTTCCCTTTGCTGAACAAGGCGTGTTCTCCGGACGGGAGGACATAGGCCGCTTTTTTAGGGCATACCATGTCATGCAGTGGCGGCGGGAATCGGTCTACTGCGGCGTCTGCGGAGGCCGCAACATCGATGCCCCGGACGAACTTGCCCGGCTCTGCCCGGTTTGCGGCCGCCGGGAGTACCCCCGGATTTCCCCGGCCGTCATTGTTCTGGTTACCAACGACCGGGACGAAGTTCTCCTGGCCCACAACAAAAAGTTCGCCGCCGGCTTCTACAGCCTTATCGCGGGGTTTAACGAAGCCGGGGAAAACCTGGAAACCACCGTGGAACGGGAAGTCCGGGAAGAGGCGGGAATCAATATCCGTAACATACGCTATGAGGCATCCCAGCCCTGGCCTTTTCCCAACTCCCTGATGCTAGGTTTTACCGCCCGCCATGTCCGGGGGGAGATTTGCCCCGACGGCGAGGAAATCGAAGATGCCCGCTGGTTCCGTCGGGATGCCTTGCCGAAACTGCCCGGTCCCGGCTCGGTGGCCCGGTATCTTATCAATCAATGGCTTACGGCCCCCGCGCGTCCTTAGCCGCTTTTCACCTCGCCGTTAACCGTCAGTTTGACAACTTCCATGTTTTCAAGCCCGTCGTTGTCGACAACCTTAACCGCTATATGGCGCATCCCCGGTTTAAGGGAAATAATTTGTTTCCCTTCCTTGTCCAGTAAAACTTGCGCCTTGAATTTCTTTTTTTCCGGCTGGTAATTAAAATCCCAACTGTAAAATTCAATGCCGGCGGGGCTTTCCCCCGAGGCGATACATTCAATCCGCCTCATTCCCTTGCCGTCTTGTGAAAGTTCCCTGATACGGACGCTGATAGACGGCTTAACCGCAATCGGTACAATATCCTCAACCTTAACCAGCTTTATAATGATTTTATCTATCGTATGCAGGCGGGAAACTTCCTCAATAGCGCCTTTGCCAAAGGAAAAGGCGATAATATATCCGGCGGGCTTTTTTACCGCGATATTCTTTTCAAAGAGATTTTTGTCGTGCCGCTGAACCGCCGAAAGAAAGTTGTCAATAACATTGCGCCCGATATTATCGGAACGCTTCACCTGTATCGGCGTGTTATCGCCGGTTCTGCCGTCCAACCCCAAATCGCCGCGCTGCTTGGCGTTGGGCGTTCCGCCGAACTGCCGGACAATCCAGCTTTCAAACTGGAAAGCGTCTTTATAGCGGAGCGTGTCGTAATCGTATTTGTATAATTGCACCGTGTACGGGGCGGTAAACAAATCCGTCTGTTTTTGCAGGCGGAATTCCGTAACCTTCACCGCCATCGGCGACTGATCAATGCCGATCCAGCGGCGGTTTAACTTGTCCGCAACCGCTATCGTCGTGCCGCCGCCCACAAACGGGTCAAGCACAACATCGCCTTCGCCGCTGGCGCATTTGATGATGCGTTCCAAAAGGGCTTCGGGCTTCTGCGTGGGGTAGCCGATACGTTCCCCTTTATTTCTGTATACACAATTATTCCAAAGATTATCCACGCTGGAGCCCGGCATTGCGTCAAGGTAATGCTTCAAATAGGGCCTGCCCTTTGAGGAATAGAAAATCCTTCCTTGCCTTTCAAATTCCTCCATGTGTTCTTTTGAATACGCCCAGTATCTTCCGGCGGGGGGCGCCATTCCCTTCCATTCATACCGGGTGTCGCCGCCGGGTTTCGCGGCTGACAAGTCGGACGCCTTAAATCTTCTTCCGTCAGGGTCAGCCCGGTGATAGGAAGCGGCGACATAATCACTGGTATACCGCTCAAACTGCGGGTAAAACTGAAACTGTTTGATATTTTTTGCGTAGAAAAAAATGGAGTCCGTTACCCGTCCAAAATGTTTTGCCCCCTGTTTGGAATCATTATGGGTACTGGTTCTTTTCCATACAATCTCGTTAAGAAAATTATTTCCTCCAAAAACCGCATCCAGAATAAACACCCGGATATACGCGTTGGCGTGCCAGTCGCAATGCAGAAAGATACTCCCGGTGGGCTTCAATACCCGGTGCATTTCAACCACCCGCTCTTTCAGCCATTCAATATAATGGCTGACGCCGCCGGCCCAGCGGTCTTCAAAACTGCGGACTTCTCCCTTGTCGCCCCAGATAACCTCGTAATTCCGGTTAGAGAAAAACGGCGGGTCAAGGTAAATCAAATCGACGCTTTCGCCGTCAAGGGACCTTAGGATCTCAAGGTTATCACCGAGGATCAGTTTATTGACGGAAAATTCAAACTCGCGGTCAGCCATGTCACACCTCTTTTGGAAGAGTACCCCATTTCGGCTGGCATGTGTAGAACGGCGGGGCGGGAAGCGGGTCCGCGATCAAAAAAATGAGGTTTCCGCTCAAAAAACCCCGTTTTCTCCGCTGGAAAACTGGGAATTACGTCAAATTCCCACTTCTCCGCGCCGGGGAAACATCTCCCCGCGCCGGAAAAGCGGGTCCGCCGGACTACAGTCCGCTACCGCCGCTAATAAAAAACGGGCCATCCTTCGGTAAGAATGACCCGTACCGGACGGAACGCCGCCTGAAAAAGCGCCGTCCCGGAATCCCGCCCCTTCAGCCGCCCAGGTACGCCTTCTTTACGTCCGCGTTGGCTGCCAGTTCCTCCGAGGTTCCCCCGGCGATGATTTCCCCGGTCTTGAGGACATAGCCCCGGCTTGCGAAATCAAGGGCTACCTTGGCGTTCTGCTCCACCACCAGGATGGTGATATGCTTGACAAAGTTGAGCTGCCGTAAGGCCCGGAACATCTCGTACATCAGTTTCGGCGCCAGGCCCATGGAAGGCTCATCCAGCATGATGAATTCGCTGCCTGTCATCAGAGCCCGGCCCACCGCCAGCATCTGCTGTTCCCCGCCGCTCAGGAGTTCCCCCCGCTGTTTCCGCCGTTCGTAGAGCCGGGGAAAGAGGCTGTATACCAGTTCCTGGATTTCCCCGGTAATAACCTCCCGGTTCACCTCCTTCCGGTGGGGGAAGGAGGCAATCATCAGGTTTTCCTGTACCGTCAGGTTCCCAAAAATATGCCTGCCTTCCGGAACCAGGGCCATCATCTTCTTCTGTATGAGGGCGTGGGGTTCGGTTTTAAGTATGCTCTTCCCCTCGTAGAGAATATCCCCGCCTGAGACCGCCGGCGCTTCAGGCTGCGGAAGCCGGGCCAGGCTCAGGAGGGTCGAGGTCTTTCCCGCACCGTTAGCGCCAATGAGGGTAACGATCTCCCCCTTGTCTATGGCAAAGGAAACGCCGTGGAGGGCTTCAATGTTCCCGTAGGACGCCTTTAAATGGTGAACTTCAAGCAGCATGGCCGCCCTCCCGGTTGTGTAGATGGTTCATATCGTTCCTTCCCCCAGGTAGGCTTTGATAACTTCCGGGTTGCTCCTGATTGCTTCCGGCGTCCCTTTGGCTATCTCCCTGCCGAAATCGATCACCTGTATCGTGTGGCACAGGGTCATGATCACTTCCATCTGGTGTTCGATCATCCAGATGGTAAGCTTGAAGGTATCGTGAATCCAGTTGATATAGTCGATAAGCTCGGAGACATCTGCGGTACTAAGCCCCGCCGCAGGCTCGTCCAGCATGAGGAGTTCCGGCTGTAAGGACAGGGCCCGGGCTATTTCTACCCTGCGCTGTATCCCGTAAGGCAGGTTCCGGGGGTATTCCTCCGCCAGGTCCGCCAGGTGAAACGCCTCAAGCAGTTCCCGCGCCGACCGGGTGATCTCCGCTTCCCGTTCCCGGTAGCGCCTGGTCTTGAAGAACACCTCCGCCGCGTTGTAGCCCAGGCGGTAATGCTGGGCTATGCGTATGTTGTCCAGCACCGTCATCTCGCTCCACAGCCGTATGTTCTGAAAGGTCCTCCCGATTTTCATGGAAGCTATTTCGTGGGGCTTCCTGGCGTTGATCCGTACCCCCTCCAGGAGTATGTCCCCTTCAGAGGGCACATAGAACCCGCTTACCAGGTTAAAGACGGTGGTCTTTCCCGCCCCATTGGGGCCTATGAGCCCGGCTATGTCCCCGCGTTTTAATCCCAGATTGATGTCCGTCAGCGCCTGGAGGCCGCCGAAACGATGGCTCAGGTTCCTGAGTTCAAGATGGTACTCGTTCATGATCCGGCGCCTCCTTCGCCCTGGTTCCGCCTTTCCCCAAAAACCGCCTGAAAACCGCCATGTCCGAAAGTTCCCGGTTCCCCATGAGCCCCTCGGGCCGAAATTGCATGAGCAGGATGAGGAGCAGGGGGATGAACACCCACTTGAGGATCTGCAATGGCCGGAGCAGCTCCAAAAGGAAGGTGAACAGCACCGCCGACAGGACCGAACCGCTCAGAGACCCCATGCCGCCCAGGTAGACCATCACCATGCCCTCGGTGGACTTCATGATGTTGAAGGACTGGGGGTTGATGAACCCCATCATGTGGGCGAAAAGCCCTCCGGCTATTCCCGCAAGGCCGGAAGAAACCATGAAGGCCAGAAGTTTCATTCTATTGGTGTCCACGCTCATGATCTCCGCGGAAATCTCGTCGTATCTGATGGCGGAAATCCCTTTGCCCAAAACCGACCCCATAAGGCGCTTGATGGCGATTACGCAGATCACCACAAAGGCCATGATCCACAGGAGTACCCAGGGCAGGGGGATAAGGTCCGACATGGCGAAGATGGCTCCCTTCATCCCCATAAGCCCCCGGCTGGCGCCGACTATCTCCAGGTTATTGATGGCGGTCATGATGATGTAGTTGGCCGCGATGGTGATGATCGCCAGGTAGTCATCCCGGGTTTTGAAAGACGGGAGGGCCACCAGGAGTCCCGCCGCCGCCGCCGCGAAGCCCCCGATGATGATGACCGCCGGGAAAAGCGCTATCGCCGTTTGGGGCGGAAGCAGGGGGCCGCCGGTAAATTTGTTTTCGGTAAAGAGGATGAGGGAGAGTACCGATGAAACATAGGCCCCCACCGCCATGAATCCCGCGTGGCCGCAGGAAAATTCTCCCATATAGCCGTTCACGATATTGAGGCTTGAGGCAAAGATGATGTTGATCCCTATGGACATCATCACGCTCTGGATATATTGATTGATTATTCCCAGGGTGGAGAGGATCGTAACGGCCGCCATGCCGCCGGCAAGAAGGGCTATGAGCAGGACGGCGCTCTTGTTTTTTTCGTTTGGTAAAGCCATATCCGCTCCTAAATCTTGGCGCTTCTGGGTACGCCGAAAAATCCCGTAGGCTTGATGACCAGGATGATCAAAAGGATGACAAAGGAAATCAGGTCCTTAAAACTTGAGGGGAAGACGGCGGTTACAAAAATTTCGATGAACCCCAAAATAAAGCCCCCCAGGAAAGCTCCCTTTATATCGCCTATACCTCCGACCACGGCGGCGATAAAGGCTTTCCATCCGATGATCATCCCCATGTAGGGGTCCAGCACCGGATAGGACATGCCGAACAGGATGCCCGCCACCGCCGCAAGGGACGACCCAAGAGCGAACGTAAAGGTGATGACCCGGTTCACCGGGATTCCCATCAGGGGGATGGCAAATTTGTCATACGAGACGGCCCGCATGGACATGCCGAACAGGGTTTTCCGCACGATAAATTGCAGGATGCCGAAAACCGAGAAGGCCGCGATAATTACCAGTACCTTGAGGTTGGTAAGCACCAGGGAACCTATCTGCCAAAGTTCCTTGTCGATAATGTCGGGAAAACGCTTGGAACTGGCCCCGAGGATCGCGAGGTTCCCGTTCTCCAGAATGAACCCCACCATTAAAGCGGTGATCACCACATAGAGGCGGTTTACCCCTTTCCGCCTGAGGGGACGGTAGGCCACCCGTTCTATAGTGACCCCCAGGAGCGCCGTCCCCGCCATGGTCAGCGCCAAGGTAAGGATGAAAGCCCCCCAGCCCGCCCCGCCCAACGCGCCCAGGAGGGCGGTGGCGGCGAAAAAGGCAATGTAGCAGGCGGTCATAAAAATATCGCCGTGGGCGAAGTTGATGAGCCGCAGCACCCCGTATACCAAACAGTATCCCAAGGCGATCATCGAATAGAAACTTCCCCACTGGAGGGCGTTAAATACATTCTGTAAAAAAGTGGTCAGCATCGGGAGGCCTCCTCAACCCCGGGCTTTAACCCGGGGGCAGTGTTTAGTGCAGGCTGGTTACGAAGGTAAATTCCCCGTTAACAATCCGCACAACCACGGCGTCTTTTTCCGGGTCGCCGCTTTCGTTAAAGGTCATCTTTCCGGTAATGCCGTCGTAATTTTTGATGGACGCGATGGCGGCGCGGATGTTGTCCCGGTCCTGCTGGATGTTGCCCGAAAGCCCCGCGTTCTGGATGGCTTGAAGGATGATATTCACCGCGTCAAAGGTCAGGGCCGCCACGTCATCGGGAATATATCCATACGCGGCGGTATATTCGTCGATGAATTCCTTTGTCTTGCCCACCGCGCCGGCTGCGGCGTAATGGGTGGTGAAGTAGTAGCCTTCCACGGATCCCTTGCTTAGGGAAATAAGGTCCGCAGATCCCCAAGAATCGCTTCCCATGATGGGTTTGGTCCAGCCCAAGTCCTGGGCTTGGGGTACAATCAGGGCTACATGGTTGTAATAAACCGGAAGGTAGAGCATCTCCGCTCCGGAATTGACGATACGGGTCAGTTGGACGGAAAAATCCTGGTCCTTTTGACCAAAACTGTCGAATACCGCCACGGATCCGGCGCCGTTCTCCTTTTCCCAGTTATCCCGGAAAAGTTCCGCCAGGGTCTTGGAATAATCATCTTCCAGGTTGTAGAGGATGGCCGTTTTGGCTGCCTTAAACTGTTCCCGGGCGAATTTCACCGCCACCGGCGCCTGAAAGGGGTCCAGGAAACAGGCCCGGAACACATAGGGCCGGTTTTTCGTCGTATCCGGGTTGGTTGACCAGGCGGACACCATAGGGGTACGGTTGTCGTTGTTGATTTGGGCCGCCGGAATAGCCCGGCCTGAACCCTGGGGACCCACGACCGCCAGGACCTTATCCTGCTCTATAAGCCGGTAAGCCGCCTGAATAGCGGATTCCGCCTTGAGTTCGTTATCCACATAAACGAAATCCACCATATACTTTTGACCTTTAACATCCAGCCCTCCCTGACCGTTGATCCGCTTTTTGACGATCTCCCCGGCATACCGGGACCCTTCCCCAATCATGGGCGAGTCCCCGGTCAAAGGGATGTTAAATCCGATTTTGATGACATTTTCCTTTCCGCCCCCCGCCGTCAGCGCGGCCAAGACGCAGAGGAACAATATCCCCGCAAGCGCCGTTCTTTTCATGTTCTTCCTCCATTTTATAGTATCACGGTAAACTACCGTGGCTATACTATATCCCAGACCAAAAAATGAAGCAAGTATATTTATGCATAGTACCGGCTGATTTATGCGGTTTTTGATTTTTTTCTGTATATTTATGCATTTCCATAATTCCGGGGTGCGGGAAGGTCAATCCGGCTTAACGGAGAGTTCTCCCTTCAGGGTATTCAGGACGGTCAAGGTATTGGTATTGATCACATTTTCAACCGCCCGTATTTTCCTGATGAGTTCTTCCAGGCGCCGGGAAGACTTGGTGATTATTTTCAGCAAATATTCATATTGGCCGGTTATACGGTAACATTCAAGGATGTCCTGATTTTCCAGAATAAATTTTTCAAACGCCTCTTCGTGGAAGGCGGTATGGCCGCTTAATTGTATCAGGCAATAGCAGGTAAAGCCCTTTCCGAATTTTTCAGGATCAAGAATCGCGGAAAAAGAAATGAAATACCCCTGGTCTTGCAACTTCAGAAGCCGCGTACGAACCGCGGGGAGCGACAAGTGTACCGTTTTGCTCAACTCCGTCAGCGATATGCGGGCGTTTTTTTGAAGGGCCAATAGTATTTTTCGATCAAAATCGTCCATAATTCTATAGCATCCATAAAAAAATATTCATAAAAGGCTTTCCCAAAACTTCAGTTCTGGGGAAGGCTTATAATCTATATCCATAAAATTGGAGTACGTATACCAATGGGGCGCCGGTTTAGCAATAATTAATCCCCAAGGTTTTGGCTGGGACGCTGAGGATGCCCGTACGATAAGGAGGAAGACGATGAATAAAACCAATCTGGAGCGGGCCGTAACGCTCCGCCATGAATTGCACCGGCATCCGGAGTTATCCTGCCGGGAGGCGTGGACCAAACAGCGCCTGATCGATTTTCTGAAACAGCATACCGCCCTGGAAGTGATCGATAAGGGACGCTGGTTTTATGCGGTTTACCGCGCTGGCTCGGGCAAGCCGGCCATTGCGTTCCGGGCGGATTTTGACGCCCTGCCTATAGACGAAACCATCGACCTTCCCTATGGTTCCCAATTCCCCGGGGTTTCCCATAAATGCGGCCACGACGGCCACAGCGCCTGTTTAGCCGGATTCGCCCTGGAAATTGACCGGGAGGGGGCGGATAAAAACATCTATTTCCTGTTTCAGCACGCGGAGGAAATCGGCGCGGGAGCGGCGGAATGCGTACCTTTAATAGAAGAAGCCGGGATATCCGAGATCTTCGGGTACCACAACGCCCCGGGACTACCGGAACAGGCCATTGGCGTTAAGGACGGCGCGATATGCTGCGCTTCCACCGGCATGATCATCCATTTAAAAGGCGTCCCCTGCCACGCCAGCCAACCGGAAGAAGGACGCAACCCCGCCTTTGCCGTCGCGGAGCTTGTCCGGGGCATACCTGCGTTTACGGACCCGGCGGGATACCAGGGGCTGGTGATGTGTACCGTAATCCGCATAGACGTAGGTGAAGAAGCCTTTGGCATGTCTGCTGGTGAAGGCCGCCTGTTGCTTACCATCCGGGGCGAGTATGACGGGGAGCTTGAGGCGCTGAAGCAAAAGCTGGAAGAAAAGACCAAAGAGCAAGCCGAACGCTGCGGCCTTGAATACGACATCGCCTATTGCGACAGCTTTTTCGCGACGGTCAGCCACAAGGAAAGCAACGACAAGATACGCAGGGCGGCGAAGGAATTAGGGCTCACTGTCCTGGAAGGGGACAGGCCCGCCCGGGGCTCGGAGGATTTCGGCCGTTTTACCCGCCATACCCGAGGGGCGTTTTTTTGGGTAGGAAGCGGCGAAAACCATCCTAACATCCACACCGCCGAATACGACTTTAACGATACGATCATACCAACCGTAGTGGATCTCTTTATGTCCATTGCGAAAAGGTGAAAAAAAATTAACCGCCAAGGGAAGTTTGCAAGGCGTTACCCAGCAAACTCCCGGGATCCTGACAGCCTGTTGCACTTGTAGGTTTTTGCGCCCTTTTGTGATGCAAAAACCACGATTTATGGACTGCTTTCGGAATTTGTACGGTAAAAAAGCGCCTAATCGGCGCTTTTTTGAGATTTTACGCGCGAAGCGCAACAAACTCCTAGCCGCCGGCTCCTGACTTTTCGGAATAAGATCGGCTATTCATCAAAATCGTCGTAGTCTCCGTCTTCTTCATAGTCGTCAAAGTCTTCTTCTTCATAGTCGTCGTCTTCATCGTCATCGTCGTCAAAATCATCGTCGAAGTCGTCGTCAAAATCGTCGTCCATATCATCGAAGTCATCTTCTTCCTCAAGATCATCCTCATCGTCTTCATCACTAAAGATACGGAGAGGGCCGGGAAGGTCATAATTTGGCTCGCCTTGCAGAGGAAACAATGCGAGTTCGTCTGCGGAAAACCGCACATCAGTCATGGCCTCATACAGAACCATAATTTTCTCCATTGGAATCATTTTTCGCGGGTCCGCAAGGCGGACCTCATAATTTCCGTTAAAATACGGTTAGACCGTATTCCTATTGAAACATAAGGGACAGATTCAGTATCTGTCAACTGGTTTTTACCTAACTTGGGATTTTTTTTACTTTATATGAAGCCTATCCTGGAGCCGTCGGATTTGGGAGTTTGCGGGGCTTTGCCCCTAAAATCGAATGTTTTATCGTAAAAATGTTCTCTACAAAAAACTCTTCAAGGGCTTTAGCCGCCAACTTTTAAGCCCGGCCCATCTTTACACATCGTATTTTTTTTTGATATACTTCTATCTAGCTAGTTAGACAGGGCAATGTAATGGGTGGTTCTTGTGTAATACAGGCTCCTGGTAAAATCAACCTGCATCTTAGGGTAGAAGGCCGGCGTATTGACGGGTATCATGCCGTGGAAAGCCTTTTTCTGTGCCTTGAATTTGGGGATACCCTTTGGTTTGAGCTGGGGGAACCGGGTTGCGGGGAAGCTGGCTGTTCTATACGGCTTGCTGAAGGGATAGATTCTTCCTGGGCGGAGGCGTTGGCATCCGGCCGGAATATCATCACCCGGGCGGCGTCCCTTTTCCGGGAACGGACGGGGTTTGATAAACCAGTCCGGGTCAGGCTGAAGAAACGCATCCCTCTGGGCGGGGGTATGGGCGGCGGTTCTTCCGATGCGGCTTCTGCCCTTATCGCACTGGATGCCCTGGCGGGAACGGCTCTTTCCCGGGATGTCCTGTTGGAGATGGCTGCGGCATTAGGAAGCGATGTTCCTTTTTTCCTGAGCGGGGGAAAGGCCGCGCTGGTTTCAGGCAGGGGAGAGGTTGTGCGGCCTATTAAAACCAGCGGGCTTGCGCCCTTTTGGGTGGTCCTGGTGAACCCGGGATTTCCCAGCGATACCGCTGAAGCCTATGCGCTTCTGGATGAAGCGCGCCGTACCGGGAGGGCAGTGTCTCTTAGCGGACGGACGGCGGAAGGAAAGGCCCTTGTTGCGGTTCTGGAGAAGCATCCCGCTTTCTGGTCTTACAGGAACGATTTTCTTCCGGTGTTTTTGATTCCCGGAGCGGGGGGAGAGGCGGCTCCTCCCGGCAGGGCTTACCGGGATATTTTGGTGAGTTTGCAGGTTCTGGGAGCGGATTTCTCGGGGTTATCCGGCGCGGGATCTACGTGTTTTGGGATATTTTCCCGGAAAGGAGCTGCGGAGCAGGCGGTACGGTCATTTTTAACGCGGTACAGGTTTGTGGAATTGACGATTCCTCTTGCGCGTTCGGTAAAGGCAGTATTACAATAGGGATAATTAGTTTAGGTGGACCGAAAATAAAAGGAGCGCGTCATGGAAATAACCGATATTCGGGTCCGTAAAGTGGCCGGTGAGGGGAAATTAAAAGCGTATGTAACCGTAACGTTTGATGACTGCTTTGTGGTTCATAATGTAAAAATCATCGAAGGGAAAAGCGGCGTGTTTATAGCCATGCCGAGCCGGAAGACCAGGGCTGGAGAATACAAGGATGTCGCTCATCCTATTCACCCCGAATTCCGCGCTGAATTACAAAAACGGATTCTGGACCGGTACGATTTTGGCAATGGGCCGGACGATCCGACTGTTGAATGGTGATTATTGGGACGTAGGCAAGTGGTAAGCCACCGGGTTTTGGCTCCGGCATTCACAGGTTCGAACCCTGTCGTCCCAGATTAAGCGTTGGCGCGCTTTTGCCAGGGTAAGCAGGGGCTATCACCTGGGGAAGGGTAGGAACCGCGCGGAAAATGTGGGGCATTTTAACTTTTTTCACTGCCCGATTACAGGAGTTGTATATGAGTCAGGTTGTTTTCGCGGCCCGTAAACGGGCTAATACGGGATCAGGGGATGCCCGCAGGATCAGGCGGGCAGGTCGTATCCCGGCGGTTATTTACGGCCATTCAGGGGCGGCGTTGACCATAGACCTTGACGCCTTGGAATTTACCAATGGTGTAAAGGGAATTTCCGAAAGTACTATTGTAAAAGTGAATGTGGACGGCGAGGAGCATGACGCCTTTGTCAAGGCGACTCAGCGGAATATCCTGAGCGGTCAGGTTTTTCATGTTGATTTTTATAAGGTCGAAAGCGGTACTATGCTTCGCGCCCGTGTGTCAATTCAAATAGAAGGGAACCCCATAGGCGTCCGGGAGGGCGGTATTCTGGAGACCCCCCTTCATGATATCGAAGTGGAATGTTTGCCCGGGAACCTCCCGGAGCGCATTGTCGTGGATATTTCCGGCCTGGGTGTCAATCAATCCATCCATGTTCGGGATATAGCTCTGGCAGGAGAGGTCAAACTGATTTCCGCAGGCGACCAGGTAGTAGCCCTGGTGAAATTCGCTAAAGAGGAAAGCGCTCCCGCCGAAGAAGGCGCGGCCCAGGAAGGCGCCGCCGCCTCCAAGGAAGCGGCTAAGAGTTAATCTTTCAATGTTCTACTTCCCCATTCCTTTATGTCCCTTAAACGAGTGAATCGGTGTATGAATTTGATCGCGCCGGTTCTGCGGTTTCTAAAATTGTAGCGGCTTTTGAAACCGCGGCGGGGGATGCCCTGGGGGAATGGCCGGGGGGAACGCGGTTCCTGGCGGCGGTTTCCGGGGGGGCCGATTCTACGGCCATGCTTGCGGCTTTGACACGAGTGGGGCGGGAAAAAGGTTTTGCCCTGCGTTGCTTCCATGTGGAACACGGTATACGCCCAGATGAGGAAAGCCGGGGAGATGCGGCGGCGGTGCGGGAACTCTGTAAAAAGTTGGGGGTTCTCTGCCGGGTGGTTCACATCCCGCCGGGGCTCATCGCGGAAGCGGCCAGGTCCCGGCGCATAGGGATAGAGGCTGCCGCCCGGTTCTTTCGTCATGCCGCCTGGAACCGGGAAGCCTCCCGTATAGGCGCGGCGCGGGTACTGGTGGCTCATACCAGAGACGACCTCCTGGAGACGGCGCTGATGCGTTTCCTGAGAGGCGCGGGACCAGCGGGGCTGGCGGCCATGCCCCGTTCCCGGGGCCGGATTTTAAGGCCCCTCCTGAAATTGTGCCGGTCCCAGGTGCTGGCGTATCTGGAGGAGCGGGGTATTCCTTTCCGAACCGACTCCACCAACGCGGACTCCGCCTTCCTGAGGAACCGGATCCGGAACCGCCTTGTTCCCTTTCTGGACGAACTTTTCCCCGGCTGGCGGCCCTCCCTGGTTAACCTGGGGGAAACCCAGCGGCTTACGGCGGAATTTCTCTCTTCGGAGGCGGAACGGCGTATTCCCTGGGAACTTGTGTCCGGCCCGGAGAGCCGGGCGGTCTACCGGGTTTCCCGGGAAGTCTTCTTTTCCCAGCCTGAAATACTCAGGGAAGAAGGTGTTTTCCTGGCGGCGGATAGGCTCGGCGGCGGTCAGCCCCGGCGGAGAAGCGTCAGGCGTTTTACCCGGGGCGGATGCCGGGCTGTGGAATTGGGGGGCTTGCGCCTTGAGGCTGCGGGGGATTGGATAATCGCTTCTCCCCAGACGCCAGGTTGGGGTGAAAAAGGCTTCTCTGAAAAGGGTTTTTCAGTGTTGATTAAAGAGCCGGGAATCTATAAGCTGAAAGAGTATCCTCTGATACTGCGGTGTTTGCTGGTAGAGGAAAAGCCCCATGTCGGGACCGGGGGAAGTTTTCAGGCAGGATTGCCATTGGTTTTGCGGTCTTCTCGTCCGGATGACATGATAGGCGGCGTAAGGTGTAAAGCTCTTGCCAGGAGCCGCCTTTCGGAGTATACCGGTAGTATTACTGCGGAGGATTTCCAGGGAGCCGCCGCGTTCATAGGCACGGGACAGGGCAGGGCGGCTGTTATCGCGGACAGGCATGGAAACGGTTCGGGCTGCGGGAGGGATCTTTTTTCTTTTGTAGTTAATTAGGACCCTGCGGATGAATAAAATGCCGGGCATTTGCGCGGGTCCTGAGCGCAATTTGACTTTGGGGGTTGAATGTTCAACGATCAGAATAATAAAGTGCCGCCGCGTCCACCCATGGCGGGGGGTAAATCGAACCGGTTTGCCCTGGTTTTTTTTCTCGTTATAGTCGGGCTGTTTGTCGCCTATTTTTTCAGAAGTGAAACCCCTTCTGTTCAGGAAATTCCCTACTCGGCTTTTACCAATTATCTGGACCGGAATGAGATAACGGCGGTAAAAATTCTGGATAACAATATTATTGAGGGTACTTTAAAGGGGATGTCCGGAGACTCGGTGCATTTCAAGACCCTGATCCCCTATCAGGATCCGACTTTGCTCCCGGACCTTCGGGAAAAGGGAATCAATGTATCCGGGGCGGTTTCCGGACTGAGTATGGGGCGTATTCTCATAGAATTTCTCCCCTGGATCATAGGTTTCGGGTTCATCTGGTTTATGATGAGGAACATGCAGGGCGCGGGGAACAAGGCATTCCAGTTTGGGAAGAGCCGGGCCAAACGTTACCATGATGAGGGAAAGAAGGTAACCTTTGCCGATGTGGCCGGGCAGGAAGACGCCAAGTACGAACTTCAGGAGGTAGTCGCTTTCCTCAAAAATCCCCAAAAATTTACCAAGATGGGCGCCCGTATCCCCAAGGGAGTACTCCTGGTGGGTATGCCAGGAACCGGGAAGACCCTCATGGCCCGGGCGGTGGCCGGGGAGGCCGGGGTGGCTTACTTCCACATGTCGGGTTCGGATTTTGTGGAGATGTTTGTGGGAGTGGGGGCCAGCCGTGTTCGGGACCTCTTTGAGCAAGGCAGGAAGAACGCCCCCTGTATCCTCTTTATTGATGAGCTGGATGCCGTTGGCCGTACCCGGGGCGCCGGTTACGGCGGGGGCCATGACGAACGGGAACAGACCCTGAACCAGCTTTTAGTTGAAATGGACGGTTTTGATTCCAAAGACGGGGTAATCATTCTTGCCGCTACGAACCGGCCGGATGTGCTGGACTCGGCCTTGCTCAGGCCCGGCCGTTTCGACCGCCAGGTGATGGTGGCAATGCCGGACATCAAGGAGCGGGAAGCCATCCTCAAGATTCACGCGGCCAGGATTCCCCTGGCGGGGGACATTGATCTGGCCCGGCTGGCCCGGGCGACGCCGGGGATGAGCGGCGCGGAGATAGCCAATCTGGTAAATGAGGCGGCCCTTTTCGCTGCCCGTAAGGACCAGTCCGATGTGAAGATGCCCGACTTCGAGGAAGCCCGGGACAAGATACTCATGGGAGTTGCCAGGAAGACCCTGGTGATCTCCGAGAAAGAGCGCCGTATGACCGCCGTTCATGAGGCCGGCCACGCCCTGCTTCATTATTTCCTGAAGAATTCCGATCCTCTTCACAAGGTAACTATCGTTCCCCACGGCAGGGCTTTAGGTATGGCCATTTCTCTTCCAGAAGCGGACAGTTATAGCCGGACCAAAGGGTGGATCGAAGACCGCATCGTCATCTGTTATGGCGGCTGGGTGGCGGAAAATCTTTTTTACAACGAAACCACCACGGGAACCAAACAAGACCTTGAACAGGCCACCGACCTGGCCAGGCGTATGGTTTGCGAATGGGGCATGGCTGAAAACTTGGGGCCGGTTACCTACGGCCAGGAAGAAGAACCTATCTTCCTGGGCAAGGAAATAGCCCGGCACAAGGACTACTCCGAGGAAACCGCCCAATGTATAGATCGGGAAATTAAGCGCCTTTTGGATGCCGCCCGGAAGAGCGCCGAGATTATTCTTGCCGATAATAAGGCAAAACTAAAAAAACTTGCGGATGCCCTTCTCGTACGGGAAACCTTGAGCGACGAAGAGGTGTGGACTCTTCTGGATCTGCCCCCCCGGGAAAAAGTCGCCGAAATTTGAGAGGTTAACGTGTTTCGCCGGGTTTTACTGGCTTTATGGCTATTGGCGGCCCTGACCGCCCTTTCCGCCCAGGAAATGTCCGTTCCGGCGGCAACTGATGTGGTTGTCCGTGGAGACTTCGCTGTTGCTGAACGGTATGCGGACTGGGCGGCAGCCGCCGTATCCGGCGGACGTTGGGCCGAGGCCGAAGCCGCGCTGGAACGTGCCTGGGACTTTGCCGATGTCTCATCGGATCTTTCCTACCTTTTGGCTCAGGTTCGTTCCCATGAAAACCGGTCTAAAGGGGCGGTTCTGGACGCGGTCCGTCGGGGCCTGGACACGGACCGCTGGAACCGGTATACCCCCGTCCAGGCTCGGCTCCTTGAGGCGGAGGCCCTTCTCCATGTAGGGGCTTTTACCGAGACCCTGCGGAGTCTTGCCCTGATTCCCGCCTCCGATGCCGAGCGGTACGGCGCCGACGTCGCCTGTCTCCGCCTCCGCGCTCTCCTGGGCCTGGGGGATATTCCCTCGTTCCGTTCCGCAATGGCCCTGGCCCTGGAACAGTATGCCCGGGATTCCAGACCGGCGCGGATACTGTTCCGGTATGCCGTAAATAAGAGCGTTCCCGATGCTATGGACCGGGACATGGTTGAGACGGTCCTGAAACGGCTTCCCTCGCTCCTGGGCGAAGCTCCTGATTTGGCCTATCTTGCCGCCCCCTTCATGAGGGATACCGAAGAGGCCGCCCGGCTTGTAGCCGCCTACCGGGGTTCCGGCGGCGCCGCGCCTGAAGCCATTCCGTCGGCCCTTAATCTGGGGGTCATTGACGAAGACGCGGCGATAGAAGAGCTGTTCCGTCTGAAAAATATGGATAAGGACCTGATCCTCGCGGTTTGGAAACTTCTGCGGAGTTCCGCCGGACGGGATCATTTTAGGCGAAACCTTTCCCTTTATTCCGGTGTTATACAGGAAGATGCGGATCAGGACGGGTATGCCGAAGCCTTGACCCGGTACGGGAACGGTACTATTGAAGAATACGTTTATGACGCGGATCAGGACGGAATCTTTGAATGGCGGGTCTTCTGGAAGGCCGGTATTCCTGCCCGGGCCGAGGTTGCCCTGTCCGAAGGCGGGACTCAGGACCCGGGGCTTGTCCGGGGGACGGCAGGGCTTCCCTTGAGGGATGGCGACCTTGTCAGGGCCGCCGTCATCTGGGAGCGGTATCCCGCCGTACTCCGCGCCGGGTTTGCGGGGTTTACCTATGAGTTTAATCCCGGGGAATTTACGTTTAATCCCTTCCTTATTGTGGAAATTCCGGGGAGCGGGGGGCTGTCTTATCCGGAGCGGGATCCCCGGGGGGCGCGGCTTACCGGGCGCTCCCTTGCTTCCTTTGCCGCCAGCCTTGAGCGTCCGGGCCGGGAATTCCAGGGCGCTGTGGAACGGATAACCCTGGAATGGGGTGTTCCCCGGCGGGCGGCGGAATACCTGGAAGGCCGGGTGGTGTCGAGTACGGAGTTCGTTCAGGGACGGCCCGTTGTTCAGCATATAGACCTGGATCTGGACGGACGGATGGAAACGATACGGCGTTTTCGTATTCAGGGGGGATCTTCCGGATCGGGAGAGGGAGGGGGATACGCCCCAATCCCGGAATCCTCCGAAAGCGATTGGGATGGAGATGGCGTATATGAGACCGGCGAGGAGTACCTTCCGGACGGTTCGACCATCCGTTCCTGGGATTTGAACAAAGACGGAAACAGGGAATACACGGTGATTAGCCCGGGACCGGGGATAAAAGAATGGTGATGAAGACGGGGGATTGCAAAAACATGAAGTTGACATATTTGTTTTTAAATAAGCTGCATAAATCGCGTACATCATACCGGACGGTCTTGTTTTGCGCTGCGGCGATTTGTGTTTTATTCGGTTCCTGTCTTACCCCGGAAAAGGCGGAAAAGCGGCTGGCCCCTATGCAATCCACCAGTGAATTCAGACTGATGGATATTGAAAAGCTTGCCGGGGAAGATCCGGTAAAAGCCCTTCATCAGATTGGAACATACCGGGTCCTCTACGGGGAGGGGAGTCCCCTGAACGAAGGCCGGGACCCGGAGCTGGCCAGGCGTATAGCCGGACTGGAGGATGAGGCGATTGCCAGATTAAAGGCTGCGCAGGCAAAGGCGGTTGAGGAAAAACGCTGGGATGAGGCGGCTTCCTTTGCCCGCTCCCTTGCGAGCCTGGGTATCGCGGTGGAAAATACCGGTATGGAACCGGATTTTCTCCTGGCCGAGGCGAAAGAAAAGCTGGCCGCCGGAAACGATCTGCCGGCCTTTCTGGGGGCGGTCCGGGCCCATGAATTGAAGCCCCTGGAAGCGGAAGATGCCGTGCTTTTCCTGGAGCGGGCGGCGGCAGTAAAACAGCGGCGTACTGCGGCGTTTTTTCTTGCGGCCCTTGACGCCGGAAACGGTTCCGTGTCTGATGCCCTACGAACCTATGCCGAGGGGAGGGATTCTGTTTCGGAGATGATCAAAGGGGTAGCTACAGTCATCGTTGACCGGGGGTATCGCATAGAACGGGGTATGGGGGTTCCCGATAAGGTCCTGGGTTCCGCCTTCTTTGTGGATGCCGCAGGGTATTTGATAACCAACTACCATGTTATCGCCAGCGAAGTGGATCCCGCTTATGAAGGCTATTCCCGCATGACCATTCGCCTGGGGGATTCCGCGAGCGCTCCTATTCCCGCCAAGGTCGTGGGTTGGGACAAGGCTTTGGATCTGGCCCTGATCAAGGCGGAGATAACGCCTGAATACGTGTTTTCCGTGGTTGACCGGATCATCCCAAAGGTAGGGGATACGGTCTACGCGATAGGTTCTCCCGGCGGTCTGGAAAAGACCGTTACCGCCGGTATAGTCTCCGCCTTGGGCCGCCGTTTCCTCCAGATAGGAGACGTGATTCAGATAGACGCCGCAGTGAACCACGGCAATTCCGGCGGGCCCGTGATGGATATGGCGGGCAGGCTTGTGGGTATCGTTTTCGCGGGGATTGAAAACTACCCGGGCCTCAATTTTGCGGTTCCCGCCGAGCGCCTGGCCGCAGCCCTGCCCGCCATGATAGCCGGCGGCAGGGCGGAACGTCCCTGGCTCGGCCTTACGGTCAGTGAAACCGCCCAGGGCGCGGAGATCATCTATGTGGCGCCTTTTACCCCGGCGGCGGAGCGTCAAATCCCCGAAGGCGTCTATATTATGTCCATCAACGGTGAAGCCGTAACAGCTTCCCAGGGGGCGCTGATCCCCGCGCTCCAGGACGTGCTTTTTCCGGGAAGGCCCGGGGAACTGGTTGCGCTGGAAACCTCTGATGGGGTAAGGCGGGTTATGATGACCGTTGCCCGGCCGGACCTGCCCCTAGCCGCCGCCGCCAAAGTGGACACCCGGGAACGGCTTGCCGCCCCTCTGTTCGGCCTTATCCTGGCCCCTTCCATGGGGGGCGCTTTTTCTTCATCCTATCTCGTTAAAAAGGTGGTCCGGGGTTCCATCGCCGACGAAGCGGGGCTTTCCGAGCAGGATCCCATTTCCATACGTGGCTTTAAGCTGCAAGAGAAGGAAGGGTATGTCCTGCTGGATATAAACGTGAAAAAGCGCCG
>JAIRLK010000231.1 GCA_031259515.1 Treponema sp.
CACGCGGCCTTTCGGCTCCTTTATTATTGTATCAGTCTTATTGTGTCCGCAAAGTTTACCTGTCATTGTACCCCAACCCCTGGTATTATTTCGCCCAGAGATAGTGTGCCTTGAAAAACCCCCCGGTAGTGAGTTTTACATCGGTTACGATAAAGTCGATATTGCCGATGTTGGGGTCATAGGCAAATTTTGCCTTGTCAAAATAGTCCCGGAAAACGTGAGCCTTTAACGTTTCTTCTTTTTGAATGTCCAGGTAATTCGCCATGATATGAGATATTATATCTCAAAGGGTGAGGCGAAGCAATGTCACAAATAGCCTAATCTTCCCTTTTTCGCCCTTGCCGTGGTATACCTTCGTTTATAAAAATAACTACGATGAGCCTTCGGTTCGACCGCACGTATCAAGGGTAAGGCCCGATTCTACCAGCAGCCTTGTACGGGGGTGAGCGGGAGAGCGGAGAACCCGGCGCGCCGGTGCGTCTTCGATAATTTCACCCTGGTCAAGGACTACAATCCTCTCCGAAATATCCGCGACAGCCGGAAGATCGTGGGACACGAAGATCAGGGTAAAATTTCCCTTTCCCTTAAGCTCATGCAACAGTTTGAGGATCTCGATTTTTGTGATAATGTCCAGGGCGCTTAACGCTTCATCGGCAATGAGGACTTCGGGATTGGTAACCAGCGCCCGGGCTATGGCGATGCGTTGGCGCTGACCCCCCGAAAATTCCGCCGGGCGCCGGTGCATAGCGTCCTCCCCGAGTCCTACCCTTTCCAGAGTCCGGCGGACCCGTTCTTTTCTCTCTTCCCTGATCCTGGTCAGCCCGAGGGAAATCAGCGGTTCGCCGACGATGCTTTCAATTTTCTGGGCCGGGTCCAAAGAGAGAAAGGGATCCTGGAAGACAGGCTGGACCCTGGTTCTGAAATTTCTCAGGGCTTTCCCGGCCATCTCCGTCAGCGGCTGCCCGGAGAAGAAGATGCTTCCCCTGCGGGCTTTCAACAGACGGAGGAGCAGAAAGAGCAGGGTCGTTTTGCCGCTTCCCGACTCCCCCACTATCCCCAGACTCTCCCCATCCGCTATGTCAAGGCTGATGTTTTTCAGGACTTCCTTTTTTCTATACGCGAAACAGACCCCCGAAAGCTCGAAGATTTTCTTCCCGCCGCCGGAGGATCCCTGAATCCCGGCGGTCATGGCGGGCCTTCCTTTTTCAGGGAGAGATCCAGCTCCCGCGCACAGTTGAGGAGGAGCCTTGTGTATTCGCAACGGGGATCGTTGATGATGTCCTCCGTACTTCCGGTTTCGACTATCCGTCCATCTTTCATGACCAGAATCTTTTCGGCAATTTTCCTCACCGCCGCAATATCATGGGAAATGAAGAGTACCGCCATTCCGCGGGCCTTCGCGGTATCCTGTATGAGTTCGATAAGCTGCCTTTGGATATGGGCATCGGCGGAACTGGTCGGTTCGTCCGCGATGAGCAACCTGGGGGAAGCGGCCAGGGCAAGGGCAATGGCCGCGCGCTGCTTTTGCCCTCCGGATATTTCCGAAGGCAGGGAAGCGGCGATGCGCCGAATCTCCGTCAGCTTTACCTCCTCCAGCAGGGAATATACCCTTTCCCGCAGTTCCGCCCCCCGCAGGCCAAAATGTTTCTTGAGGGGCAGGGCTATCTGCCTCTCTATCTTCATCAGGGGATCCAGGGCGGCGGCCGGTTCCTGGAATACCAGAGAAACATCCCTGCCCCGGATCGTGTTGAGCGCCCCTTCAGTTGAGCCTATGATTTCGTGTCCCGCAAGGATGACGCTCCCTTCCGCCCGTATTGAGGCGGGCAAGAGTCCCGTTACCGCCAATGAAGTGAGAGATTTTCCGGAACCTGACTGTCCCAAAAGGCCCACCGATTCCCCCTCCCCGATGCTGAAACTGACATCCCGGAGCAGGGGTTTTCCCGAATCCGCCAGGTAAGCCCCAAGACCCGCCACGTTAAGCAGCGCCGGCTTTTCCGACACACCGTTCACTGGCCTATACCTCCCCCTGTATCCAATTTGTCACGGATTGCGTCGGCGAGAAGGTTTACACCGGTCACTATCATCACGATAACCAGGCCGGGGAGTACCGCTCCCAGGGGGGCGGTCAGTACCGTAGCCTGGGCTTCCTGCATGAGCCGTCCCAGGGAGGCGTTGGGCGGAGGAACCCCCAGGCCCAGGTAGGAAAGACTGGCTTCCGCTAAAATGGATACGCCGAATACTACCGCGATGTTCACCGACAACACCTGCCATATATTGGGCAATATATGGATAAAGGTGATGGCCAGGTTTCCTGTTCCCGAAGTCCTTGCGCTCACAAAAAACTGCTTTGACATGATCTGTTTTGCGAGGATGCGGGTAAGCCGGGCGATGATCGCCGAGCAGGCTATGCCGATGGAAACCACCGCGGTCCAGGTACTCCTCCCCTGAGCCGCCCCGATGAGCATGGCCAGAAGAAGGGTGGGAAAGGCGATAAGTACATCGAGAAAGGAAGAGGCGGCATTGTCGGCCCACTGGGGGAGCCAGGCCACGAGGAGGCCTATGGCAATGCCCAGGACTGCGGCTATCAGGGTAGCGCTTAACCCGATGGAGTAGGCGATCCTGGTACCGGCCATCAGGTAACTCGCCAGATCCCTGCCGAGCCGGTCGGTACCGAAGATATGGGCGGCGCTGGGGCCTTCGAGGCGTCCTCCCGAAGTATCGTCCGAACGATACGGGGTCCAGAAAAACGAGGTTAGGGCAGCGGTAAGGGTTATGAAAAGGAGAACCACGGCGATATAGAGCCGGATCGGTGTTTTTTTTCGCGCCATATCACGCTCCACTCCGGGGTCTTCTGAGCCGGGGATCGAGAAGCCGTTGAATTACATCGGCGATAAAACCGATTACCAGAACCAGAAAGGTGGTGGTAAGGAGGATCCCCTGAATAGAAGGATAGTCGTGCTGGGCAATTGCCTTAGTCAGCATGGAACCGAGTCCGGGGAGGGAAAAGATATTTTCCACCACTACGGCTCCGAGGAGCGTTGAGGAAAGCTCTATCCCCAAAATGGCAATTACCGGAACATAGGCGTTTCTGATGCCGTGGAGTATAAAAGACGAAACCTGGGAAAAACCGAGGGATCGGGATGTGCGGATATAACCGGAATCCAGCACATTAAGTACGCTTGCCCTGATATATCTGGCCAATGTGGCGCTCATCATGAATACGATGGTCGCGCCCGGCAGTACCAGGGCGCGAAGGGCGGCGCCCGTATTTCTCCATCCCTCCGCCGGCCACCCGCCGGAGGGCAGGATACGCAAGCCCAGGGCAAAGATCCGGACAAAGATGATCCCCACCCAGAATATGGGAATGGCTATGCCGATTTGGGTAAAAGCCGTCAAAACCGCCGCGTACCATCTGCCGTTTTTATACGCCGCGATAAATCCGATGACACTGGCCAGGAGGGCGGAAAGGGCAAAGGAAATAAGGGTGAGGGGGATGGTGACACCCAGGCGGCTGAAAACTTCGGGGGCCACCGGGATACCGGATATATAGGACTCTCCAAAATCCCCCCGAAAAACCCCGGTAAACCACGCCGCCAATTGATGAACCAGGGGGAGATCGGACCCCACTTTGGCCCTGGCCGCCGCGATTTGTTCCGGAGATGCGTCGGCGGGCAGCAGGGCATTGGCGGGATCTCCGGGAAGCAGCCTGAGAAGTACAAATATCACCAACAGGGCAACGGCGAAAGAGACCAGCAGGAAAAAAACGCGATGAGCCAGATATTTGCCCATAGAGGTATTATACGGGGACGTAATGAAGGGGTCTACCGGAACCGTCCCCGTATCTCAAATACTATTTCTTTACGATATTGTACGTGTAGAACTGGGAGTTAAGCCCGTTCACCGGATATCCGGACAGTCCGGCAGATGCAATGACGATCTGGGGATACAGGTAGAGCCAAACACTGGCCGCGTCATTGGCGATGATCCGGTTTACCTCCAGGAGTTTTTGGGTTTGTTCATCGACGGTAGCGGACAGTTCGGCCTGGTTTACCAGTTCCGTTACCCGGGGATTATTGTACCCCCAGTAGAAATCGGGATTCCCATACCACACCACGTCCCGGTCATTCACGTGTTCCTGGAGGGTAGCGGTAAAATCCCTGTCCCGGAAAACCTTGGTGTACCATTCGTCGGCGGATATGGGATTGATGGTCACCGTGACGCCGATTTTGGCAAGCTCGCTTTTTACGAATTCGGCAACCAGGGGATGGGGATCGTAGGTGGGCGAATCAAGGGTGAAGGAAATGCCGTTGGGATAACCCGCCTGGGTAAGAAGTGATTTGGCAAGGGCGGGGTCATAGGGATTCGCATTGACCAGGGAAGCATCGTACCAGGGATCGGTGGGGGGGACCATCGAGCCGATGAGGGAGCCGTATTTGCCCCAGATGGAATTCAACAGTTTCTGCCGGTCAATGGCGGAATAAATGGCTTTGCGAACCAGGGCGTTATCAAAGGGTTTTACCCTGTCGTTAAAGGCCAAAAGTTCCTTGGTTGTGGATGCCCCGTTGTTGATTACGAAGCCGGCATTGTTTTCAAATTGGGAGATAGCGTCGGGGCTTTGGACGGCGGTGATGACATCAACCTGTCCACTCAAGAGGGCGTTGCTTAGGGCGCTGGCATCGGTAAAGTAATTGAATACTACCCCGGCGTTTTTTGCGGCCTGGCCCCAATAGCCATCCCATTTTTTAAGGCTGAGAGAACTGCCCCGGGTCCAGGTATCCAGCACATAAGGTCCGGTGCCGTCTTCGGTAGTTCTGAGATCC
Source organism: Treponema sp. (assembly GCA_031259515.1). Taxonomy (GTDB): domain Bacteria; phylum Spirochaetota; class Spirochaetia; order Treponematales; family Breznakiellaceae; genus JAIRLK01. The sequence continues at coordinate 4,821 of JAIRLK010000231.1, forward strand.
CTGCCGTCGATGTTTACTATCCACACATAGGACAAGGTGTAAGGGAAGGAAATGGAAGGGCTATTCAGGGTGAAGACCACGGTTTTGGCGTCCGGGGTGTCGATGCTCTTTATTACCCGGTAACTGGACTTTCGGGCCGCCAGAGAAGTTTCGGCGCTGACCCGTTCAAAACTGGCCTTTACGTCCGCCGAAGTCAGGGCTTTGCCGGAATGGAATTTAACGCCCTCCCGCAGGGTTATCGTGTAGGTAAGACCGTCGCTGCTTTTGGTGTAATTCGCGGCGAGAAGATTTTCCACCTTTCCCTCGTCGGTCAGCCGGAAGAGGCCCTCGTAGACATTCCCGTTGAAGGCTTCGGTAATGCCCTGGCCTCCGGCATCGACATTTGAAAGGTTGCCCGGTTCGTA
>JAIRLK010000235.1 GCA_031259515.1 Treponema sp.
CCCGGCGCGGCGGGCGCCACCGGCCCCCAGACATGGCGCTACAATCCCGCCGGCACGGTCTATACCTGGGGGAACGGGAATTCCGCCGGGGGTGAATTAATCGGCGACAATGTGATGAAGAATCCCGGCAGGGCCACCGAAATTTTCCGGCGCTTCCTTACTCACTTCAACTACTACGAGCGGCTCCGGGGTATTGACGCCAACGGCGATTTCTCCCACGGCTATGCCCAACGTCTGCCCTACGACGGGCATGAACTGGTCGCCAGTATGTATCCTCGGGCGGTCATTGAGCGCGCCGTCATCAACGATTTCAATGACGGTTCCGAACAAGACGCCATAGCCTTCCAGGGAGCGCGGATCGTGTACCGTAAACTCATCGATCTGGGAGCGTCCGTAGCAACGCCGGGCGGGACGAACATAGACAAGGCGGGCATAGACGACCTCCTGGTATTCAACTATCACACATGGGCTTATACGGGCGATCCGCACGGAGCGGTTTCGGGGTTGCAGCGGGTAAACGAGTCCCTCTATATGAACTGGTATTTCAATGGTACAACGCCCTCTTACTTACAAGCTACCGAGTTGTATTCCTGGAATCACGATCCCTTCTTTGAGGATGTGCTGGTAGCCGGAGGTTCCAATTCGTATGAACGGCATTATGGCGGTTTCCCGGTTATGATGCCCTGGCCCTGGGCGGGATCCTATTATCCCGCAAAATAACAAAGGAGGTGATGCAAGATGAAAAGAGACATATTGTTTACTATTTTATTTGCCGGTCTTATCGGGCTGTTCTTTATCGCCTGTGATAACCCGGCTGGTACGTCTGGCGAGCCTGGTTCGCCAATCGAATCCATCCCCAATTCAGACTGGTCCGACACATTAAATCCCGAAACTACGCTTACATTTACGGCAACCGGGGTTACTCTGGGCGGTGAGCCTTCCTCTGCTTCAGACGACAAGAATTGGTATTGGGGCGCCGCCCTGGACGGTCAAAATTTCTCTATTGACATCGTGGAAGATACTGATGCGATTTTGGCCCTGCTGGATCAGGTGGAAGATAACTGGGGGACCAACTATACTACTTTGCCTGATGCAGTCATAGTGGTTTGGACGGATACGACAAAAAACATCGGGTTCCAGTTGCATTATTATGCGAAGGGGAGCGGTAAATCTTACGAAAGGCTGGTTTGCTGGGGTATCGGCCAGCCGCATGAGTTTACACGTAATCCATAACGCCCTGCCGCCGGTTGTAACCATGCCGGCGGCGGCCTCCGGATGGAAAGGCCGCCGCCGGGTTTTCTGATTGCTCGGGACGCTTCATTGTACAAAGACTACTCTTGTGCTAAAAAGGATACACTATGGCAGCCAATCAATCACCTGCTAACCAATCAAGCGATCAGTTGAAACTATGTTATATCGGCGGCGGTTCGCGTAACTGGGCTTGGGTCCTGATGCAGGACCTGGCCTTTGAAAAAGAGATTTCCGGGCGTATCGAACTGTACGACATAAAACCGGAAGACGCGAAGACAAACGAGATAATCGGCAATTCCCTCATGGAACGGCATAACAAGGGCCGCTGGACCTTTCACGCCAACTCCTCTCTGGAAGACGCCCTTACCGGGAGCGGCTTTGTCTTTGTCTCGATCCTTCCCGGCGATTTTGAGGAAATGGCGGTGGACGTGCATCTCCCGGAGAAGTACGGCATCTATCAGTCTGTGGGGGACACGGCGGGAGCGGGTGGAATCATCCGGGCCATGCGCACGATCCCCCAGGTCCGGGAGATTGCCCGTGCAATACAACGATACGCCCCCGGCGCGTGGGTCATCAACTACACCAATCCCATGAGCATCTGTACCCGCACGTTGTATAAGGAATTTCCCGGCGTCAAGGCCGCAGGATGCTGCCACGAGGTGTTCAACACGCAAAAACTCCTGGCCGCCGTGCTGGAAGAAGCGGGCCTTGCGCCCAAGGGAACTATCAGGCGGGAAGATATTAGGACCCGCGTTTTGGGGATCAACCACTTTACCTGGCTAGACGCGGCCTCGTGGAAAGGCGTCGATATCTTTCCCTATTATAAGCGGTTCGTGGATACCTGCGCCGAATCGGGCTTTAGGGGCGCGGAGGCGGCAACCACCTTTGCGGCGGGCGGGGCGGAGGCTTCGCCTTTAGGCGATCAGGAGGAGGCGCTACGGCGGAAGTGCTTCTCTTCCTCCGAGCGGGTCAAGATGGACCTGTTCCGCCGTTACGGTCTGATCGCCGCGGCGGGGGACCGGCACCTTGCGGAGTTTTGCCCTCACGCATGGTACCTTGCCAATCCCGCCCAGGTGGAAAGCTGGGGCTTCGCGTTGACGCCGGTATCCTGGCGCGTTGCCAACCGGGAAACGCTGATACGCCAGGCGCAGGCCTACCGGGACGGAACAAAAACAATGGTCCCCGTTGAGTCGGGGGAGGAAGGGATTAAGATAGTGAAGGCCCTGTTGGGGCTTGGCGACCTGGTAAGCAATGTAAACATGCCGAACCAGGGGCAGGCGCCGGATCTTCCCCCGGAAGCGGTGGTCGAGACCAACGCGCTTTTCTCCCGGAATACTATCCAGCCTCTGGTAGGCGGAACGCTGCCCGTCGATCTGCGCGCCCTTGTCCTTCCCCATGTACTGGCCCAGGAGGGGATCCTAGAGGCGGTGTTTGAAGAAGACCGGGAAAAGGCGTTCCGCGTCTTTGCTATGGACTTTGCGGTACAGACGCTGCCGCCGGCGGATGCGAGGGCCCTCTTTGACGAGATGTGCGCTAAAACCCTTACCTGTTCCACCGGAACCAAAATCGGGAACTAACCATGATAGACCGGCATGACTTGGTAACGCGGCATAACCCGCTCTATACAAAACTTGAAAGAAATGCGCCCCTTTCGGTAGGTAACGGCGCGTTTTGTTTTACCGCCGATTATACCGGCTTGCAGACCTTTTATGATGAATACGCCGCCGCCGGTGATTCCTGTCCCCTCTGTACGATGGCGGAATGGGGCTGGCATTCGTATCCCGGTTCTCCCCGGGACGATTCGCTCCTGCGCCTGACACCCTTCGATACCTTTGGCAGGCAGGTTTTCTACGCCGTTGACGAGACCGGACAGGAGGAGCTTTTCAAGGCCCTGCGGCAAAACGCCCACAAGTTTCATCTGGGCAGGATAGGGTTTGAACTTGACGGCGCGGCCCTCTCGCCGGATACCTGCGCGCCGGTGAAACAGACGCTCAATCTTTGGGAAGGCGTTTTATCATCGGAATTTACCTTCGATAAAGCGCCTTCCCATAAAAAAACGCCTTCCCACTATGATGAACCTGTCCTAACCGAAACCTTTGTCCATCCTGGGGAAGATACGGTATACCTGCGTTTCAGTTCTCCCCTTGCGGCCCAGGGCAGACTGCGGGTAACCCTAACCTTCCCCTACGGCAGCCACCGGAAATCCGGCGCGGATTTTACCGTCCCCCACGCGCATACGACGACCCTGACCGCTAAGACCGTCCGGGGAGTATGCCTTGAACGGGTGATGGACGGGACCCGTTACCGGGTTGTGGTTACCGGCGCCGCGTTTCACATGGACATCCAGGGGGAGCATAGGATAGCCTTCAGCGGGGACGCGGAAACCGTGGAACTCGCGTTTCGGTTTGAACCCCAGCGTATCCCGGCGGCGGGCATAGACCGGGATGCCGGAGAGACGGCCTATTCGCCGCCCTTTGCCGAGGCCCGGGCCTCGTGCGCTATGTTCTGGAAGAATTACTGGACCTCTGGCGGCGCAATTGACTTCTCCGGATCCGCCGACGGCCGCGCGAAGGAGCTTGAACGGAGGATCGTATTGTCCCGGTATCTGACGGCGATACAGAGCCGCGGCTGCCTGCCGCCCGCCGAAACCGGGCTTACCTGTAACAGTTGGTACGGCAAGTTTCATCTGGAGATGCACTACTGGCATTCGGCGCATTTCGCGCTTTGGGGCCAGGCCGGGGCACTCAGGAAGAACCTTGCGTGGTATAAAAAGATACTCCCTGTTGCCCGGCGGATCGCCGTATCCCAGGGCTGCCGGGGGGCGCGATGGCCAAAGATGTGCGATCCTACTGGGGATAATACGCCATCCTCTATCGCGGTACTGTTGATTTGGCAGCAGCCCCATCCCATCATGCTGGCGGAGTTGTGTTACCGGGCGGCGCCTGATCCGTATTTTTTGCGGGAGTACCGGGATATTGTGGTGGAAACTGCGGAGTTCATGGAAAGTTTTGCGCATTGGGAAGAATCCGGGGACGGGCCGGGGCGCTATGTCCTGGGGCCGCCCTATATTCCCGTCCAGGAGCGGCATGATCCCAAAATAGTGTTAAACGCCCCCTTTGAGCTTGAGTACTTCCGCTGGGGTTTTCTTCAGGCAGACCGGTGGCTGGAACGGCTGGGAGAAGCGCCCCGCTTTGGGGGCATCGCGGAAAAACTCGCCCTTCCCCCCCAGCGGGACGGCGTGTACGTGGCGCACGAAAACTGTCCCGAAACGTTTACGAAACTGCCCTTCTACACCGATCATCCCTCAATGCTGGGGATCTGCGGGGTCCTGAACAGCCCTCATGTTGATCCCGCCGTCATGTCGGCGACCCTGGACAAGGTTCTCGCTGCATGGGACATGCGGACCTTCTACGGCTGGGACTTTCCCCTGATGGCCATGACCGCCTGCCGTTTGGGGCGCTTTCATGACGCGGTAGCTCTCCTGTTGATGGACAGCCCGAAGAACACCTATTTACCGAACGGGCATAACCGGCAAACGGGGGATGACGCCCTCCCCCTGTACCTGCCTGGAAACGGCGGCTTGCTGCTGGCCGCCGCGATGATGGCGGCGGAGTCTTCATTTCCGGAAGGCTTTACCTTACAGGCGGAGGGGCTTCATGCGTATAGCTGATATACAGATCCGCGATCCCTTTGTGGTGGAGGAAGACGGCGCGTATTACCTCTTCGGGTCTACGGACAAGAACATTTGGGAAGGCAAGGGGACCGGTTTTGACCTGTATGCCAGCGTAGCGGGAACCGGGACGGAGGCTCTCCGTGATTTTGAGGGGCCCTTCCCCGCCTTTCGCCCCCCGGAGGGTTTTTGGTCGGAAACGAATTTCTGGGCGCCGGAGGTCCACCGGTACCAGGGTTCATACTATATGTTTGCCACCTTCAAGCCCCAGGAAGGCCGGCGCGGTACGGCGATACTCAAGAGTGAATCCGGCATCCGGGGGCCTTACGCGCCCTGGAGCCTTGGCGCCGGCGGCGTGTCAAATCCGGTAACCCCCACCGACTGGGAATGCCTGGACGGTACGTTCTTTGTCGAGGAGGAAACGCCCTACCTGGTGTTTTGCCACGAATGGCGGCAGGTGGGAGACGGCCAGATCTGCGCGGCGCCGCTGACCGGCGATCTCCGGCAGGCCGCCGGAGCGCCGCGGTTGCTGTTCCGGGCAAGTGAAGCTCCCTGGGCCCATGAACTGCGGGGACGTTCCCCGGGAAGCTACGTTACCGACGGCCCGTTTATGCATCGTACGAAAGACGGCGCGCTTCTTATGCTGTGGTCCTCTTTCGGCAAAGACGGCAGTTACTGTATCGGCACGGCGCGTTCACAGGACGGGACGCTCGCGGGCCCCTGGACACAATCCGCTGAACCGTTATATACTGCTGATGGTGGCCACGGCATGATCTTCCGGGGCAAAGAGGGAGCCCTCTACCTTGCAATACACCGGCCTAACGAAACACCCTTTGAACGTCCTGTCTTTATTGAGGTAACCGAAAAGGATGGCCTGATTACGGTGCAAAAAGGAAATATTATTTCCTAAGCCATCGCATTTTGGAGGATATATGCAAAAAAAGCCGGCTCACGTTACCCGCAGCGCAACATCG
>JAIRLK010000249.1 GCA_031259515.1 Treponema sp.
CCTTGAAAAGACCGGCCTGAAAAACCGGACCCAAATAGCGGTTTACGCCTATAGCGCCGGACTTATGGGGGAAGCTGAACGGCGGCTATCCGGCTGAAGGTACGGCGGTATTCCAGCGGCGAAAGTCCGGTACATTTTTTGAATATACGGGAAAAGTGAAAGGGGTTCTCAAAGCCGAAATGATCCGCCACATCCTGCACTTTAAGGCTGGTGTCCACTAAAAAAGATGATGCGGCTTCTATCTTGAGCCTGGTGAAGTATTGAAAGGGGGGAATCCCCAGTTTTTTATGAAAAAGCCTGATAAAATGTTCTTCCGACAGTCCAAGGCGGTCCGCAAGTTCCCCCACGTTGAATTTTTCCCGGACCAACTGTTCCATGGTTCCCAGCGCCCGTTCCACATATTCGTTTTTAGCGTTCCTGGAGAGCTTGGAATCCGGCCCTTCCCCTCCCCCAAACCACCGGTATAGTAAGCTCAGTAATAGATATTCCGCCGCCTTGCCGTTTCCCCCGGTTGTGTCCCCCGCCAGACGGTGGACCTCCTCTATCAGAAACCGGTCCCGCCTTTCCACCGGAATTCCCCGGTGATTCCCCGGACAGCCGCCTGAAATAAGGGCCAGAATATCCCCCTCGGTCTCCGGGTCCGGCTCGAAAAGAATGGCGTAATAACTGATGGGACGCCGCACCGCGTTAGGAAATATCGAATGAAATTCCCGGGGTTTCGTGAGGAAAAGCTGGTTCCCGGCAATGGTATAGGTGGAACGGTTCAAAAGGAATGCGCCGCTGCCTTCGATAAAGAAATGAACTTCGTAATCCCCCGGATCATGAGTATGGTAGCGGCCATGCCAGGCGAGCTTATTCCCTCCCACCAGTTTATAAACATATACCGCATCTTTGATCCGCATAGGGCAAAATATCAATAATAGATATGTTTCGTCAAGATCACGTATGGATGAAAGGCCCGAACCACCGGTATAGTGATTAAGGTACAGCGGTTAGTGATTTATTATCGAGATTTATTATCGAAAGGAGTTATATGGTATGAAGACTGTATGCGGAATCGATCTGGGAACCCAAAGTTGTAAAGTCGTTATCTACGATTACGAGAAAAAATCCGTCGTTGCCCGGGCTCAGGCGCCGGTGGATATGATAGCCGGGAACGACGGTACCCGGGAACAAAAGGCTGAATGGTATGACGCGGCCTTAGAGGACTGTTTCGGCAAAATTCCCGCCGGTATTCGGCAGACCATTGCCGCCCTGGGCGTATCCGGGCACCAGCACAGCCTGGTCCCCTTGGACGAGGCGGGCAAGCCGCTCTACAACGTGAAGCTCTGGTGCGATACTTCCACCGCCGCCGAATGTAACCAGATCACCGCAGCGGCGGGAGGCGAGGACAAACTTATCGCCGAAACCGGGCTTCCCATGAGGCCGGGGTACACTGCCCCCAAGGTACAGTGGCTCAAGAACCATAAACCGGAAGCCTTTGCCAAACTCAGACACATCCTCCTTCCCCATGATTACATCAATTTTCTCCTTACCGGGGAGTATGCCGCCGAATACGGCGACGCTTCAGGTTCCGCCCTGATGGATGTCCGGAAACGGGAATGGTCCGCCAGGATCGCCGGCCTCATAGACCCGGCGGTCATCGGCTGCCTGCCCAAACTGATTTCCTCTGACCAAAGCGCCGGAAGGGTGTCCGCAACGGCGGCCCGGCGTTTCGGCATTCCCCAAGACGCGGTAGTGGCATCAGGCGGCGGGGACAACATGATGAGCGCCATAGGTACCGGCGCGGTTCGGGATGGTTCCCTCACCATGAGCCTGGGGACTTCGGGGACTCTTTTCGGCTTTTCCAACACGCCGGTCGTGGATCCCACCGGGAACCTTGCGGCCTTCTGTTCGTCCACCAACGGCTGGCTGCCTCTGCTCTGTACTATGAATTGTACCGTCGCAAGTGAGGAATTCCGGACCCTGCTGGGCTTGGGCGTTAAGGAGTTTGACGCCGAGGCCGCCAAAGCCCCCATAGGCGCCGACGGCTTGGTGGTTCTTCCCTTCTTCAACGGCGAACGTACCCCGAACCTCCCCAATGGCCGGGCCAGCCTTAACGGGGCCACCAGCGCCAACTTTAAGCGGGAAAACCTGGCCCGGGCCGCCCTGGAAGCGGCTATTTTCGGGATGCGTATAGGTCTTGAAGGTTTCAAGGAATTGGGTTACCAGGCTAAGGAGATACGGCTGACCGGCGGCGGCGCTAAAAGCCCCCTGTGGCAGAACATAGCCGCCAACGTGATGGACCTGCCCGTGCGTGTCCCTTCAAGCGAAGAAGCCGCGGCCATAGGCGGGGCCATACAGGCCCTGTGGGTCCTGGAAAAACAGGCCAATCCCGGCGCTTCGATAGAACCCCTGGTGGACGCCCATGTAGCCCTTGAGGGAGGGATCACGGTCAATCCCGATCCCGTATCGGTGGGGGCGTACAACAGGGCCTACGCCGATTATTCACGGTATCTTGAGGCGTTAAGTCCTCTCTATAAATAGAGCCGGTTTATGGCCGGAACCAATCATTGGAGGTAACAAAAATGGCGGATTATTTTGTGGGAAGTAAGGAGTACTTCCCCGGCATCGGAAAGATCGGGTATGAAGGTCCAAAAAGCGACAATCCTCTGGCGTTCAAGTATTATGACGCGGAAAAAACGGTGGGCGGCAAGAAGATGAAGGATCACCTTCGCTTTGCCGTGGCTTACTGGCACAGTTTCTGCGCCGATGGCGCGGATCCCTTCGGCGCGGCCACGCATCCCCATCCCTGGATTTCGGACGCGAAGTGTCCCATGGAAGCGGCTGAACATAAGATGGACGCGGCCTTCGAGTTCATCACCAAACTGGGGGCTGAATTCTACGCCTTTCACGACCGGGATATGGCCCCTGAAGGCGCTACCCCTGGGGAAAGCGAGAAGAACCTGCAAGCCTTGACCGCCAAGGCCAAGGAACGCCAGAAGGCTACGGGGGTCAAACTCCTGTGGGGTACGGCGAACCTGTTCACCCATCCCCGGTTCATGAACGGGGCGGCCACCAACCCGGAATTCGCCGTGCTTGCCCTGGTGGCCAACCAGGTTAAAGCCGCCATCGACGCCACGATAGAGCTGGACGGACAGGGCTACACCTTCTGGGGCGGCAGGGAAGGCTACATGAGCCTCCTCAACACCGACCTTAAGCGGGAAAAAGATCATCTGGCTAAGTTCCTCATCGCCGCACGGGATTACGCCCGCGCTCAGGGCTTTAAAGGCGCCTTCTACATTGAACCCAAGCCCATGGAGCCAACCAAGCACCAATACGACTACGACACGGAAACCGTCATCGGCTTCCTGCGGTACTACGGCCTAGACAAGGACTTTCGCCTGAACATCGAAGCCAACCACGCGGAACTCGCCGGCCACGACTTCTTCCATGAATTAGAAACCGCCGCCGCCGCCGGTCTTTTCGGCTCCGTGGATGCCAACCGCGGCGAACCCCGGAACGGCTGGGATACGGATCAGTTCCCCAACAGCTATTACGAAACCGCCCTGGCCATGTACGCCATTCTGAGGGCCGGCGGCTTTACCACCGGGGGCCTCAATTTTGATGCCAAGATCCGCCGCAACTCGGTGGACCCGGCGGATCTCTTTGAAGCCCACATAGGCGGCATGGACGCCTTCGCGGTGGGCCTTGAAGCCGCCTCCCGGATTATCACCAGCGGCAAGATCCCGGACTTTGTGAAGGACCGCTACGCTTCGTTCGACACCGGCGACGGCGCTAAATTCGAGAAGGGGGACCTCACGCTGGAAGATCTGGCGAAGCTGGGCGGCGATTACGGCGCGTTCGGCGTTACCAGCGGCAAGCAGGAACGGCTTGAAAACATCTTGAACCAGTATTTACTGGGATTGTAAGAGGCTGAAGCCGCCAGTATTTGTATGAAGAAATGCGTGATTTCACGCATTTCGAGGCCCCAGGGCAACAGCATTTACTCTTTTTTACGTAAATGCTGTTGCCCTGATCGCAGGATAAACGCGGATTTTTCAGTGCAAGCCTTTTCCCTCTGTGCAATCTGTGGTTAAAATCACATCCATCCGCGCCGTCAAAGTCTAAAGGACCAGGCCGGGCCACCGCCCGGTTACCATTTCCTGGGTTCAAACCCCTCGGGTGGCGGGATAAGATGAACGGACTCACCGGTCAGTTCAAGTACGAAAAAGCCGGTTTCGTAGGCGTAATTCTTTATATCTGGATTAACCGCCCCGCCGGCCATAGCCCCTACCAGTTGTTTGTCCGGCGTTATATACGGAATCGGATATTGCCGGATAAGCCGCATCCGTTTCAAATGGTCATCCACATCCCTTTTGTGGTCAAGTTCGCGTTTTACTTCAACGGCCATACACATATCCGTATTGAGCAA
>JAIRLK010000223.1 GCA_031259515.1 Treponema sp.
ACACCGGGGTTCCGCTCAATGATCGCCTCCGGAGCGGGAGAAAACCAGCTTTTTTCATCGGCGAAAATATTTACCCCCCCGATGATGGTTATCATCTCGTTTAAATAGGTTCCTTGTCCGCAGGATGTCATGTAGGGGAAGGGGGATACTTCAAAATAGACCGATTGTTTTTCCGTTATTGCCGCGCCGGTTTTCGCTATCCCCTCAATCTGTTCCCGCATATCCCCGGCCAGCTTTTCCCCTTTTTCAGGAACCCCCAGGGCCGCCGCGATGAACCGGATGTCCTGGTAAATATCCTCTATGCTGGCGCTGGTGGGTATATAAACCACGGGGATTCCTGTTTCCCGGATCAGCTTTAAGGGATCGGACCCGGAAACCGTCCGGTTGTGTCCGGCGGCAAAGACTATGTCCGGCTCAATGCCCAAAATGACTTCCCCGTCGGGATAGGCAAAGTCGATGAGAACCGGCGTCCCGGTAATCCCTTTCACCGTTGCGGAATACTTGTCCGTGGCGATGATCTTGTCCGCGAATCCCAGGGCCGCGATTATCTCCGTGTTTGAGGGAGCGGTAGAGACGAGGCGTTCTAATTTCGCGGGAACTGGTACCTGGCCGCCCATACGGTCGGTAAAGGTCTGTCCCCCGCCGCTCCGGGTTCGTCCGCAGCCGCTAATAGCCAGCATCAGAACCAGGGCCAGGGCGCACAACCTTTTACCCGTGGAGCCTGGGGGGACTTGTCCCTCTGGCCGGCGCGTTACCGAAGGGCCGGAGCGAGGGGTCGGACTTGCGGGGCAAGTCCGCGGCTTCCCCCTCCTTCTTAACGTATTCCCAAGGTTTTGTATCGGCATGAAACTACTCCTTTCCTTTCCGGGGAACCTCAAAATTCACCCGCAGCCCCAGGGTCAGGGTAATCCCCGGCATGGGATATTCGGCAAAGGAAACGTAATGGGCGTTGAGGATGTTGCGGATGGCGCCAAAGGCGGTGATGTTTTTGCCGAGGCTTTGATTTACCGTTACATTGAGGGTGAAAAAGGGATCCAGCTTGATGAGGTTCCCCGTATCGGCAAAACGGGGGCTTTCATAATGGCCGGAAATCAACAGAGAACCGGTGTTCCAGGGAACGTTCACAGAGAAGCCCAGGGTATGTTGGGGCATGTAGGGTATCCGTTTATCCGAGGCAAACTCTAGATTCCCCGAAAGGAGATAGCTTTGCAGGTACCGGTACGAGACGCCGGGGCTTATTTGGGTTACCGGTCCCAAGGAGACCGGGATGTCAACCTGGAGCTGGGCGTCAAGGCCGAAGAAGCAGGCTTCCCCGGTATTTTGCGGCATCCACAGGCCGCCCGCGTTGCTCCAATGGATAGAATCCCGCGTCCAGGTACCGTGCAGTACGCCCTCAAGAGAGAGGTACGGCTTTGGCCGGTATTCGGCGCCCAGGTCCGCTCCCCAGCCGTCCTCGGGTTTAAGGTTGGGGTTGCCGGAAAAGCCCGCCTGTTCCCAATAGAGATCGTCAAAGTCGGGGAATTTGAAGACCCGGAAATAGTTGTTTTTAATGGCGGCCGTCTCGTGGACCATCCAAAGCAGGCCGAGCTTGGGAACCGGCGCAAGGGCGGTCCCGTTACCGGCCGCCTTTATCGAAGGGATCAGGAGGAATTGTTTTACCGGAGTGTATTCCGCCGTCAGGTAGACGCCGCCGTTATGCCCGGTATGCCGCCCGTCGCTGGTGGAATCAATAGCGGTATAGCGGTAGTCTCCCCCCGCCTTCAGGGTAAGCTGAGGCAGAAGATACCAGTCCCAACGGTTTACTGCGGTAAGGCTGTGTTCCTTGTGCAGGGAGGCTTCCCGCCCCGGATCATAGTCCAGGGTTTGCCAGGCATGGCTGACAGACGCTTCCATGGCAAGATCGTCCCGAAAGAAGCGGGGCATATCCAGCATGATGTTTTGCCGGGTGGAAAAATCCCGTTCCTTTGCCCTTTCTGCGGTATAACCGGACAAGGGGATGTTTTTGTCCCCGTAATACGCGCCGGTGGAAAGAATCAGGGTTGAATAAACCCCCAGGTCCCGCACCCAGGAAAAAGCCCCCCCCATATCCCAAACCTCGTTACCTTCCTTCCGCCGGGCATAGCCGTAGTAGTCTGTATAGAGGAAGTGGTTTCCGGCGCGGTTGCCGGACAGGTTCGCCCTGAAAGAATTTTTTTCCGCCCCATAGGCGGCAAAGATATTGATGTTTTGGGCATCCGCCAGGTCCTGCCATTGGGGGTTTTCCACCCCGCCGTATTGGGCGTTATACCTTCCCGGCAGGGCGGCGGTGTTTGAAACGCCTCCGCCAAACCGGAAACCGGGTTTTTCCTTCTTAACCGTGATGATGTTGATTACCCCGCCCAAGGCCCCGGACACATTGTATTTGGTGTCCGAACCGCCGTAGATAACCTCGATCCGTTCAACCGCGTTACTATCAATCTGGTTAAAATCGAATTCCCCAGAGCGGGTGGAATTCACCGGAAGGCCGTCAACCAGGACGGCAACCCGCTCGGTGTCAAAGCCCCGGATGTTTACCTCCGCCATGTTCCCGTAGGAACCGTAGCGGGTTACCCCCAGACCCAGTTTTTCTTCCAGCAAGGCGGGTATATCCGCCGCGTGGGCCTTCTCGATTTCTTCCCGTGTAACAACCGCCATCTGCTGGGTTGTTTCTCTGGTTCCCACGACGGTGATCCCCTCGTCTTCCATTAAAAGAAGGTCTTCATCCAAAAAAGGGTCCTCGTCATAAAAATCATCTTCGGCGTAATCGCGTTCCCCGCCGGAATCTTCCTGAGCCATAAGCGGAAAGGCCGGAAGCAGGAAGAGAAGGAACAGGGCGAAGACAGGAAACTTCATTTACGCATCCTCTGTTGAGGCTGAACAGCCCCCCAGTCTACGTACGCGCCCATCATCGTCCGGGTAAATTTTGCCGCCGCCTCGTCCAGACTCGCGGTGTCGGGGGCGCTCATGTCGTTGAGGTTGATCGCGTTGGCAAGCTGGACGGAATTGTCCGTCAGATTCCGGTAATAGACCGCACAGAAATCCCCATTATTATAGAGCGGGTAGCTTGGTTTTTTTTCGGGATCGTATTTAACGATGATAACCCCCGAACCCGCGCTGTAATTGGACACAAATACGACCGTTCCCGCATAATCGAAAGGGGATACGCCGCCGCCGTACCCGTATTCAAGGGCAGGATTGGGGGCGGTATCGGTAATGACATACCGTTCCGCAGGAACATCGTTTCCGGGCTGTATATACGCCCATTCCCCGCGCAGCAGGAAGGGCAGGCTGCCGGGAATATTGGCGTCGTCCCCGCCCGTCGTGCCGTAAAGCTCGCAGCCCGCGAGAAGCCCCAGGGCCGCAATGACAAAAAACACCTGAAGAAGCGGGCGGAATGCCGGGAATTTTTCGCTCACGGCTTACGGACCATCCGGAAGCCCACGTAATTATCCGTGTAATTTGGGGTAAAGCCCCAGCGGTAGGTTACGCAGGACATGGTTACATTGGATTGTACCCCGCCGCCGTTAAAGGCTTTCTGATTGGCAAGGGGGGAAGTTCCGCTGTAGGCCGCGCCGTCAACAGGGGTTGCCGCCGTTACCTCCACCGCGTAATTCATCCAGTCCCAGCACCATTCCTGCACGTTGCCGGAAAGGTCGTAGATGTCCAGGCGGTTTGGGTTTTTCCCGCCCACCGCTTTAATTTGAGCGGGTGAGTTGCCGTGATGCCAAGCAACGTCATCCGCCGTGTTGCTTCCCGCATACATAAACATCCATTCGCTCTGGCCGGGATCCCCGCCCCGGGCGGCGAATTCCCGCTCCGCTTCCGTGGGCAGGCGGTACCCGCTTTTGGTCTTGTCCATCACCGCCCCATCGCAGGCGGCGGCATCCCGGGCATCCTTCAGAACAGCGCCGTTTTTGTCCCGGTATACCGGTTCCCGTTCCGCCATTTCGCTGTAGGCGTTGCACCAGACGATGGCGTCCCGCCAGCTTATGCCGGCAACGGGGAGATTTTTTTGGGCCTCCGCCGGGGCCTGGGCTTTGGGATTTTGAAACTGATACCCCCGTTCATGGGACCAAACCTGTACGGCAAACCAGAGGGCCTGGGTGGTTTCGTATTTTGCCATGGCGAAGGCGCCGATAGTAACGGCGCGGCCTTCCACGAATACGCCCTTTCGGGTGGATGTTGTACCGGCGTTGGTGTAACCCGGCGGGACCGTGGGAACCGTAACGGTGAAGGCGTAGCTGCCGCTTCCGGTTACGGTTCCGCCGGGGACGGGTGCGAAGTCCCTATATTGTTGAGGCAATTCAGGGGCAACGGGCGTTCCTTTTACCGGCGGAAGGCTAAAACCGCTTTCCCCGGCGGAATTGAGGGCTTTGACCCACACCGTATATTCCTGGCCGTTAGTGAGGCCGGAAATAACCGCGGTAAGGCCGGAAGTTGTCGAGTACGGTTCGGCGGGGGGCGTTTCCGCCTCGCTCCAATACACCGCGTATTCCTCCGCCCCCGCCGCGGGCCGCCAGCTTATATAGAGCTTCCCGTTTCCGCTTTCCGCGGCAATCCCTTCCGGCGCGGGCGGGGGACTGCCGCGGCTCATCTCCGGTTCCTGGGGACAGGATGAGAAAAGAAGCGCGAGGCCCGCAATAAAAATAAAAGGAGAGAGCGCTTTAACGCCCCTTGAATAATTCCGCTTCATTCTCATCCGCCTCCCGCCGGTATTCAAAAATTACTCTGCCGTACTGGGCTGCCTGGTTTGGGCGGCTACGTATTCCCAATTAACAAGGGCTGATTCATTCGCCTGGGAAAATTTATCAATAGCTGCGGCCAGGTCCTGAATATTGGTCTCTTGGCTGCTATCGTAAGCATTGGCGAATTTGACGCTGTCATCAGTAATTTTTTTATAATAGACGCCTTCGTAATCGCTGGTTCCGGCGGTATA
>JAIRLK010000361.1 GCA_031259515.1 Treponema sp.
TAAATCCCGGAGGCCAGTCCCTCTACCCCCAGCCGGGTAATCTGGCCCGATATTTTTATACGCTGTTTCCGGAAGGGGGAAATACCGGATCCCCATGATCCCTCGTTAAAATACCCCCCCCCCCCCCCCCCAATAGGAATACTAGGAATTGTCGATGCCCCTCGGTATGTCCCGCCGCAGCCCCAGGTAAACAGCAGAAAGCTGGTATCGGCGGCGGTAAAACGGGGAAGCAGGAGGACGCGGGGGAAAAAGGAAGACCCCAGCCGTTCCGTAATCTCCAATTCCCATTCAAAGACATTTTGTTTTTCCTCGTCCCGCATATTGGGGTACCCGGGCAGCACGGCGAAATTCAGGGGGATGAACGCGAAGGCAAAGGCCGAAAGCATCCCCTCTCCTTCCAGGAGCGCGGCCTGTTCCGGCGGCAAAGGTTCGTCTTTTTGTAAAAGCAGCGCCACAGCGTCCCGAATTTGGGCCTGCCTCTGCCTAAGATGGAGGTATTCATCGGCCTCCTCTACGCGGCGCAGTTTATTGCGGTTTTTGAATTCTTCTATTGCCCGCGCCAGGGCTTTTTCCAAGGTTCCGCTTTCCAGGTTGTTTTTCATCAGGTATTCAACAGCCCGATATCTAAGGGATTCCCGCGCAAATTCAAACTCCGCCCTGTTGGTGAGCATGATAAAAACCGTGCCGGGGAATTTCTCGTCAGCCTCTTTCAACAGCGCCAGCCCGGAAAGACCGGGCATGGCAATATCGCAGATCACCATGTCGGGCCGCGTTTTCTCCAGTTTTTCCAGGGCCTCCGTGCCGCTGGAAGCGGTCCCCACCACGAGGCATCCGTTCTTTTCCCAGTCAATGAGGCGCTTTATTCCCGAAAGCATAAGGGGATCGTCATCTGCCAATAAAACCCGGTACATCTTTTACCGTTCCTTTAATATTTTGACGTGCGCCCTGGTATACGTTCCCTCCCCGCTTTCAAAAAAGAGTCCGCAGGATTCGCCGTAAAGCAGTTTTAACCGCTCGTCCACATTGACTATGCCGATATTGTTCAGCGAGGGGCTGCCCGGCTTCCGCGTCCGGTTCCGGGTCTTGACCGTTTCCAACTGTTCCCGGCTCATCCCGATACCGGTATCCTCCACAACAATATCCAGGTAGTCCCCGTCTTCGGCGGCGCTCAGAGTGATAACGCCGAACCTGTCGGAAGGCTCAATTCCGTGGATAATGGCGTTCTCCACCAGGGGCTGCAAGGTAAGTTTGGGGATGCGGCAATCCAGAAGCGCTTGGGGGACACGGTTTACCACGTCAAAACTTCCCATAAAACGGATAGACATAACGCCGGTATAGTCTTCCAGAATTTGCAGTTCCTCGGCCAGGGTGATCTTCGCGCCCGCGCCGCCAGAGTCCGTCCGGGCGGCGATATTCCGCAGGAGGTTTATGAGGCGGCGGACAATATCGGCAATGGCGGGGTTGTTCTGAATCCGGGCCATCCATCGGATCGAATCCAGGGTATTATAGAGGAAATGGGGATTAATCTGACTCTGCAAAAGGGCAATTTCGGTATTCTTCTGTTCCCGGTAACTCTCCTCCATCTTGAGTAAAAAGAGGCTGATATTACCGGACATTTCGTTTATCGCCCGTCCTATAAGGCCGATCTCGTCTCCCCGTTTCTCAATTTCCGGGTCTGCGGAAAAATCATTCTCCTCCGATATTTTGCGAATCCGCCTGATAAGGGCCTCTATCGGACGGGTAAGAAAAAACGAAAGAATAAGGGCAAGGCCGGCTACGGCAAACAGGGATATCAGCGCCACTGCCAGCACGGTATAGAGAATCTGTCTGTCGTCCAGGGCGAGGGTGGTTACGTCAACCTGGTTATAAAGGACAAGCGCGCCGTTTTCCAGCGGCAGGGCGTCAAGACGGTAACTCCGGTTCCCGTGGCGGAACCGGTACGGAAAGACCACGTCTTCCGGGACATAGCCCGGATCCCCCGGTTCCGGCCTGGTAAGCCTCAGTTCAGCCGGCATAACGGCCTCTCCGGTTTCGGAAATCCTGAGAAACATTTCCGGCGAAACCCCATCCCTCCTGAGCAGGCCGGTAATCATGTCGAGTCCGGCCTCCACATAGAGGTATCCTCCGGCGCTGTTATAGTAGGAACCCCGTACCCGGAGAAGCAGAATGTACGTGTCATGCCAGTTCATGGGGGTAATGGAAGAGCCGAAACCGCTTATTCTGGGCAGATTTTCCTGAACAAGGCGGCGGTAAAGGGGCAAACGCCTGATATTGTCCAGATCCGGGAATTCGCCGCCATGCCTGCCCGTAGCCTGCACAAAAAGGCCCTCATCGTTAAAGAGGATCAGCTTGTCTATATAGGGGCTTACGGGGTTGGACTGCAAAAAAGCGTTAAGATTATTCTGGGCGTTCAGCGAGACGCGGATAAGTTCCTGCCGCGTCCGTTCCTGCCGGGACACGGCCTGGGACACCGCCGGATCGCTGGCGCACACCATTGCCAGGGAAAACACGTTTGCCAAATTCTGGCTGATACGGAACCGCGCCGCTTCCAGGTAGGCCCGGTCCAGACGCTCCCCCTTTTGTGATACCGCTTCCATGAGGTAGAGGTACAGGAACACATTCCCGCTTATCCCGATAACCAGTATGTAGCTTACCACAGAGAAAATGATTTTAAAGCGCAGGCTCTGATCCCTGAACAATTCCCGCTCCTTGTAATTTATTCAGACGCGGGGGGCCTTGGGCCCCCCACACCCCCCGGTAGTGGTCCCGTCCCCGTTCACGGCCTTCCAGTCTCCCAGAGTGCGGGTCGCGGGGTCAAAGGCCGCTCCCACCTTGACCAGAGCGCGGCCGCCCGCCGTCCACGGCACAAGATAGCCCTTCCCGTCTATCTG
>JAIRLK010000015.1 GCA_031259515.1 Treponema sp.
CCGGTGAAGGTACCGGAACAAAGCGGGATAGCCCGGCAGTGCCGGTGTAATATCGTGGTGGTGTATACGGTAAGCAAACAATACGTGAAAGAAGGGTTGGAACGAGTATTACACCGGAAGAAGCGGGAAACCCCGCCGGTGCCGGCGAAAGTGACCGGAGAGACAGAAGCGAAAATTATCGCGTTATGCCGCGGTGAGCCGCCTCCCGGGTATAGCCGGTGGACCTTGCGGCTGCTGGAGGAACGGAGCAAGGCCATCACGGGGATAGAGTTGTCACGCACCACCATAGGGGCTGTGTTAAAAAAAACAGCCCTGAAACCGCATCATGAATAAACGTTAAGCAGGGCCAGAAAAAATTCCTGTTTTGATTTTGGATCTTCTGGGGTAAGCAATCTTCCGGGTGCCGCCAGAAAAACTACGACAGGGAAATTGCGGTACAAAAAACGCCCCTGACAGCCAAAGGCCGCCGGGGGCGCATAGCGTCAGTAAAGACAGGTTACTTCAAATACAGGGGCAGTTCCACATACTTGGTGTGGAGGAGTTCGTGGGCTTTATGGCCGTTGGGCTCACCCAGGAATTCCTGATACACCTGATGGATAAAGGGATTCTGATGGGAACAGCGGAGGCTGGATCCCTGATCATCCTCATAGATTCCCTTTGCCCGCAGCTTGCGGACTTCATCGGTGCCGCCGTAGGGCTGGCCGCCGCCGGACACGCAGCCGCCCCGGCAGGCCATGACCTCCACAAAGTGGTAGGGGGCTTCCTGTCCCGCGTCCCGGGCGGCGCGGATCTTATCCAGCACCGCGGCGATGTTCCCCATCTGGTGGGCCACGGCGATGCGGATTTTGGTGCCGAGGCCGCCTACGGGGACGCCGAAATCAACCTCCGCCTCCTTGACCCCCTCAAGGCCCCGGACGGGGAGGAAATTCACGTCGCCCAGATCCTTTTTGGTCACCAGGTAATAGGCGCTCCTGACCGCCGCCTCCATGACGCCGCCGGTGACGCCGAAGATCGTCCCCGCCCCGGTATAGGGACCCAGGGGGTTGTCCGCCTCCTCGTCTTCCAGCTTGAGGATCTCGATGCCCGCCTGCTTTATCATCCGGGCCAGTTCCCTGGTGGTGATGGCGATGTCCACGTCGTAACGGTGGCCGGCGCTCTTCATGTCGTCGTTCCGTTTGGTCTCCCGCTTCTTCGCGGTGCAGGGCATGACCGACACGGAGTAGACCTTGTCCGGGTCCACCCCGGCCTTCTGGGCCCAGTATGTCTTGATCATGGCCCCCATCATCTGCTGGGGGGATTTGGCGGTGGAGAAGTTGGGGATCATATCGGCGTAATACTTTTCCATGTAATCGACCCAGGCGGGGCAGCAGCTGGTGATCAGGGGAATGTCGCCGCCCTGGGTAAGCCGCTTCACCAGTTCAGTCCCTTCCTCCATGATCGTCAGGTCCGCGGAGAAATTGGTGTCAAAGACCGTGTTGAAACCCAGCCGCCTGAGGGCGGCGTAGATCTTTTTGGTGAAGATCGTTCCCGGCGGGAGGCCGAATTCCTCCGCCAGGGCCACCCGGACCGCCGGGGCGATCTGGACTACCGTGTGGAGATCGGGGTTCTGCAGGGCGGGCCAGAGCTTTACCGTGTCGTCCCGTTCGTAGATGGCCCCCACAGGGCAGTGGGCGGCGCACTGGCCGCACTTGATACAGGGGCTTTCCCCCAGGGGGGCGTCCGCCGCCGAAGCGATACGGCCCTTGATGCCCCGGCCCAGGAATTCCAGGGCCCAGACATTCTGCACCTCCTGGCAGACCTTGACGCAGCGGCCGCAGCGGATACACTTTTCCGGGTTCAAAACAATAGCGGGGTTGGAATCGTCAATGGGCAGGGCGTTGAGGACCTTTTTGTAGGGAACCTCCCGGATGCCGAATTCCGCCGCCAGGGTTTGGAGCTCGCACTTGCCGTTCCGGGGACACTGGAGGCAGTCGTTGGGATGGTTTGAAAGGATCAATTCCAGCACCGTGCGGCGGACCGCGATAATTTCCGGGTCGTGGGTGATGATGCTCATATTGTTGTCTATGGGGGTGGTGCAGGCCCTGACCATTTTTGGGGTTCCCTCCAGACGGACGATACAGATCCCGCAGGACGCCCAGGGGGGCAGATCGGGATTGTAACAGAGGTTGGGAATCTTGATATTGATCTTTTTGGCCGCGTTCAGGATCGAAGTCCCCTCCTCCACCTCAACAGGTATGCCGTTTATTTTTGCATTTATCATGGTTTCTCTCCTAACTCTTGCTAATAGCGCCAAATTTGCAGCTATTGAAACATTCGCCGCATTTGATACACTTGCTTTGATCGATCGCATAGGGCGGTTTCTTCTTGTCCCCCCGGACCTCCGTGGTTTGGCTGATACATCCGGCCGGGCATTTCCGGGCGCAGAGACTGCAGCCGGTACACTTGTCCGCGTCGATGATAAACCGCAGCAGGTGCTTGCATTTACCGGCCTGGCATTTCTTGTCCCGGATATGCTCCAGGTACTCTTCCCGGAAATTCCGCACCGTGGACAGGGTGGGGTTCGCCGCCGTACCGCCAAGCATACAGAGGGACGCCTTGGACATGGCCTTGCCGATATTCTCCAGCTTGATCAGGTCCCCTTCCTCGCCGTTGCCCCGGGTGATTTTTTCCAGGAGGTTGAGAATCTGGGTGGTGCCGATACGGCAGGGGGAACACTTTCCGCAGGATTCATCCACGCAGAAGTCCATGTAGAACCGGGCCACGTCAACCACGCAGTCGTCCTCGTCCATGACGATCATGCCGCCGGAACCCATCATGGAGCCCATCGCGGTGAGGCTTTCGTAGTCTATGGGGGTGTCCAGGGTCTTTTCGGTGAGGATCCCCCCCGATGGGCCGCCGGTCTGGACTCCCTTGAATTTCTTTTTGTCCTTGATGCCGCCGCCTATGTCGAAGATGATCTCCCGCAGGGTGGTTCCCATAGGCACTTCCACCAGGCCCGAATTTTTCACCTTGCCGGTAAGGGCAAAGACTTTGGTGCCCTTGGATTTTTCGGTGCCGATTTTGGCAAGCCAGGCGCCGCCCTTGGCGGTAATCACCGGGATATTCGCCAGGGTTTCCACGTTGTTGATCACCGTGGGCCGCTGCCACAGGCCCTTGTTCGCCGGGAAGGGCGGCTTGGGCACCGGCGTACCCCGGTTTCCTTCCACCGATTTGATCAGCGCCGTTTCCTCGCCGCAGACAAAGGCCCCCGCGCCCAGGCGGATCTCTATGTCAAAGTCGAAACCCGAACCGAGAATATCTTTCCCCAAAAGGCCGTAGTCTTTGGCCTGCTGGATGGCGATTTTGAGCCGCTCAATGGCCAGCGGGTATTCCGCCCGGATATAGACAAAGCCCTGATGGGAACCAATGGCCTTGCCGGCGGTGATCATCCCCTCGATAATCGAATGGGGATCCCCCTCAATGGTGGACCGGTCCATATAGGCCCCGGGGTCCCCTTCGTCGGCGTTACAGATGACGTATTTCGTAGCTCCCTGAGCCTTCCGGGTCAGGTCCCATTTCAGCCAGGTGGGGAAGCCCGCGCCGCCCCGGCCCCGGAGCCCGGAGAGCTTTACTTCGTTGATAAGCTCCTCGGCGGTCCATTCAAAAAGGGCTTTTTCAAGCCCCAAATATCCTTCCCGGGCAATGTATTCGTCAATGCTCTCGGGATTGATAACCCCGCAGTTCCGCAAAACCACCCGGAACTGCTTCTGGTAAAATTCGATATCCTCCACCGCGTTGACGGCCTTTTTCTCACCCTCGCCGGTATACAGGAGCCGTTTGACTTCCCGGCCCTTGAGAATCTGCTCGGCGATAATTTCCACCGCGTCTTCGGGTTTAACATCCACATAAAAGGAATCTTCCGGAAGCACTTTGATGATGGGGCCCCGTTCGCAGAAACCGAAACAACCGGTCTTGACGATCTGCACCTCGCCCTTGACCCCTTGTTTTTCCGCTTCGGCAATCAGCCGTTCATAAATCTCAATACCTTTGTTGGATTCGCAGGCGGTTCCCCCGCAGGTAAGGATGTAGTGGTTATACGCCATAGTTCCTCCC
>JAIRLK010000025.1 GCA_031259515.1 Treponema sp.
TTTAGCCAGAGTCCTCTCTGCGCCGAAGTGATGTTGTTGAAGTCGCTGTCGTTCCACAGATCCAATACACCGATATTCCACACCTTTGCCAGTTCGTTCAGGCGGTCAACCATTCTGCCATAGCGCTCGTCGTTGCGCCGGGAACACGAATAAAACAACACGGGACAGTTCCAGGTTTGCCGGGCATAACTTATGATGAACTCGATGGCGCCGGTTATTGTTGTTTTATCGTAGGCATTCAGATCCCCGGCGGGTCCTACGATGTCGCCCAAATTAAGCATGGTTGCCGTACCACCGCTGGTGTCATTGGTGGAAAGCTGGCAGATGAACAGGTCCACCTTCGCGTTTTTGTCAAACTTCGTCCCGAATTCCAGCCGGTGGACATAGGAACGCTCGTCTTTATCCATCAAGGTCGTGCCCGTAACGGCCTCCACCGTGACGTTGCACTGATTCCTTTTTGCGATATAGTGTGGAAAAGCTGTCCCGCCGCTTCCATAACCGATGGTAACGGAAGACCCCAGAAAATAAAGGGTCTTACCTTTTAGGGGACTGTCCGCCAACGCTTCGATTTTTCCCAGATCGTAGTCCGGGGAGTTACCGTTTGGACCGCATCCCGTAAGAGCGGCAAGGGCCGCGACCAGTACCAGCGCGGCAATTCCTACCGGCGGCTTTTTCAGTGATTCTCTCATCGATTCCCGCATCATTTTTCTTATTTTGTTCCTCCTGATTCCATTTAGCTTTTGGAAATTCATGCACAAACTCGTTTCGGAACCCGTGCGCGTTAGCGCGCTTACCTGGTTTGGGACAGGATATGGTGTAACAGGAATGGCTTCAAAACTTCGTAAAGTTTTGGAGTCAGCCCTTTACGCCTTTACACCGTATTTCTGTTGCGCGGGGTTGATCCATACCCAGCCGTCTTTAAACGAAACAAAACCCGACAGAAATACGAGAACCATTCCGGCGCACTGATATGCTATAGCAGCCGGTACGGCCATTTCACGCGGCAGCTTCAGGAAAAACGCCGCTCCAAGGAGTATGGGGAAAACAAAATCCGGCGCGGGTTCCTTTTCTTCTTTGACGTATGCAAGCATGAAACGCTGAACATACGATCCGCAGTAAAGGGTCATAATAAATATAATCGAATAAGCCGTGAAGTAATACATGGAAAAGAACAGTGTCAGCGCGACCAGAGGAAAGAAAACATAGTAGCGTTTCCGTCCCAGGTTTCCCGCCCTTAGTAAATTTCTTACACCTAGGACAATGGCGGTAATTACCGCGATTAGTATCGCCATATCTATAATAGACAAATTGAGAAACAATTTTTGCTTAAAAAGCGTCTTTACCTCGCCGACAAAACCAAGACAGCACAGCGTCGTTGAAAATAATATCGATTCAAACGAACTGATCTTTTCAAAGTACATCGTATTTGTGTAATACTGCTCATAATATGAACCAAACAACGAGAAATACCCTATGCAGATAACCGCCCCGGTAATAAGCGGGCTGTTTATTTCATACGCAAAAAAGAGCATGGCCAGAACCTGGCCCATCACAAGTATGTCAAAAAAATGATCCAGAAATTCGCCCAGCACGGAACAGGTTCCGGTTCTTCTGGCCTGTTTGCCGTCGAGCAAATCGCCGATTAAATAAATGCAGATCAGCAGGGGAATAAGCTGCCAATAGTTGAAGGGATGGACTGCCCCCCCCCCCCCCCCTATGGAAGCGCGGTAGGCGGCCAGGGTGGCAAGAAACATACAGAAGTTGCCTATCAGCGTCAGCATATTGGCCGGTACGCCCCAAGGAATAAATTTGAACAGAGGGTCGGAAACATACTTTTCGAACCTGGGCCATAACAGCGATTCATAAACGATTTTTGTTTTTGCTGTCATTGTTTTTTTCTCCTATAAGAGTTTTTATTTTTTCTTCTTTTTTACAAAAGAATTTGTAATAAATCAAATCTCCGGCGCATATTAATCCCATGCAGACATAGGTCAAACCGCCGTTGTAAATGCCCCACACCATGTCCGAGCCGTAAAGTACAGTTACCAGCGCTATAGCGCCGTCAATAAGGAAAAATACGCACCATACTTTCGTCGTATCAAGGCAGTACCTGGTAATTTTTTCCGGCGGCAGTTTGGCTTCGGCCTCCTTGTCAAACAGCAGCACAAAGTGATATATAACGGGCGGCGGAATAAAAAACGACATTCCAAAGATGAATATATACGCAAGATCCGCGATGGCCGGATACAGTTTTAACGCGACGCGGGAATTGGTAAAGAAACAAACTACCGCTATGATGAACAGGATGACAGGGCACAGGAACAGCGCCCACTTGAGTTTACCCCGGTAGGTCCTGCCATGAAAAAACATATAAAAAGATGCAACCAGAATGATAATACCGGAAAGAAATTTTGGTTTGACTTTGAATATCACCAGGGAGCAGAAAATCAATATGGGGTAAAGAACAATAACAATGCCTAAAATAGCCTTAATGTGAAATCCTCTCCGTTTATGAGCAGGTATCTTACCAGGGATATGACCGGAGAAGTTTTTTACACCGGTGTTTTCATTCATATAATTCCTCATCCTATACTGTTCATAAAAAGCGGCGTGAGGCCGCTTTGTTTTGGAACTGTTTGTTTACACAATAGGCTTGTTCGATACCCCGGTCGGTTATCGAACAAGTCCTGCAATTTCTCGCCTTGCGGTTGCGAAATTGCGGTTTTTAGCGGATCCTTTGCCGGATCATGCCGCGCAAAGAAGATAATGTATCATTTCGACACAACGTTAGCCTGTTTTTGATAGAATCACTTGCGTAGCATGATACAGTAACATATTTTTCTACTTTACCTGGATCTTACTTACATTTTACATTATCGGTGTATGTTATGTCCACCCCACGCAGGGGCGGGTATGGGGGTCTGTCCCCGGAACAACGCCGCCGTGAACATTGTGGGGTTTAGGCCAACGCGCCTTAACAACAGAACCTTTACCCCCTTGACATATTGTATCGCTCGTTTAGGATTGTATTGAATGAATAGTACAAGAGCGGAACCGGAGCTGAGTTTTTCCCTGAACGCGGCCAACGGCGTGCCGATTTACCGGCAGATTATCCAGCAGATCGAATACGCGGTCCTGTCGGAACGGATGCGGCCGGGTGATAAGCTGCCTACCATCCGTTCCCTGGCGGTGGCGCTGAAAATCAATCCAAACACCATCGCCAAGGCTTACGGCGAACTGGAAATCCGGGGTGTACTTGCGACAAGGGTGGGGAGCGGGACATACGTGTCGGACAAAGCGCCCCTTCTGGGGGAGGCGCTTTCCGCCGAGGAAGGGCTAAACCGGAAGATACGCGAGGTGCTGGGCCGTTTTGTCCAGGATATGCGGGATCTGGGGGTGGACAAGGCCGAACTCCCGGGCCTGATCCGCTCTTACGAAGGAGGAATATTTTGAAGATGTTTACGAAAAAGAACGGACCGGCGCGTCCCGGCGAGGGCCTGCTTTCGGACAAGCCCCATATTAAAAACCGCCCCGCGCCCCCGGAAAAGAAACGGGATTTTACCCTGAGCGCGGCGGGGCTAGGCATCCTCCTCATTGTGGGGCTTTTTGTTCTGGCGGGCCTCGGTATGGGCGGCGGCTTTCCCGCGCCGCTTGATCTGGGGCTGTTCCTCGGCCTTCCTGCCCTGACCCTTCTCTGTATGATGCTGTTCCCCCGGTGGGTTGCGGCGGTAAAGGTCTGCGTTGTCCTGTCCTGCGCGGCGGCGGCGGCCCAGGCCGCCTGGTTCCCGCGCGCGGATTTCCCCACAGGCGCGGCGTTGTTTTTCACGGCGCTGGCGGCCCTCATCGTCCCGGCGGTGCAAAAAGTCAACGAATGGGAACGGGCCGTTGTGCTGCGTTTTGGCCGTTTCCACCGCGTCAAAGGCCCCGGCCTCTTTGTCCTTGTCCCGCTTGTGGACAGGGTTACGCAAATCGTGGACATCCGCATACGGGTAACGGACTTTGCCGCGCAAGAAACCCTTACAGGCGACTCGGTAACCGTTACCGTGGACGCCATCTGTTTCTGGCTGGTCTGGGACCCGGAGAAGGCGGCGCTGGAGGTGGAGAACTACCGGGACGCGGTGATCCTCTCCGCGAAAACGGCCCTGCGAAACTCCGTGTCAAGCCACGACCTTTCAACCTTTCTGGAACACGGCGAAATCATCCAGAAGCAAATACAGGAAGAAGTTGACCGGAAAACCACCGAATGGGGCATTACCATACAGCACATCGAAATAACCGACATCCAGATACCCGAAGAACTCCAGGTCTCCCTCTCCCGCATTGCCCAGGCGGAGCGGGAAAAGAAGGGCCGCATCCTTCTTGCCGACGCGGAGATAGCGATTGCCAAGAAACTGGAAGAGGCGGTAACGATTTACGCGAAGAACGAACCGGCGATGAAGCTGAAGATACTTTCGATCTTGAACGAGGGCCTCAAGGCGGGGAACTCGATGATGCTGGTTCCCAACTCCATTACCGGGGAACTCAAGGCGAAAGACATCTTCGGCCTTGGAGCGCTGACGGAACTGCGCCGGAAAGACGCTGAGGACGAAGGCGGAAGTTAATCGCGCAGGGCGACGTTTTCGTTTCCGCCGGGCGGGAACATATAGAGGTCGGGCAGTTTGAAAGTACGAACCCTGGAGTAGGACTTGAGCGCGGCCGGGTCGCTTATCATGGGTATCCTGAAAAAGTGATTCAGGGTTTCAAAGCCCGGCGCCTCGATGTGGATGGAATATTCAAAATTCCCGCGCTCCCCCGAGGCGGCGGCCTCTACCGGTTTGGGCCAGAAGGCAAAAGTCCCCTTGGTATTAGCGACCAGCGTGTAGGGATTCTGCCAGTTGTTGTTTTTCATCGGGACAAGGACGCCGTCCACGCGAAGTTCCACATTCAGTTCCGACAAAGGCTCAAAGTTGACGCCGTTGAACAAGCGGCCGACAATGGTGGGGATATTGTAGACCGGAGTATTGTCTACGGCTCCGTCTCCCGGTTTCTCCTGGTGATCCGCCGTTTTCCGCTGGTTATGGGCTACGCGCCTTACCCCCTCGTAGATCAGGGCTGTAATGTCGGCCCGATCCTGCTGCCGCTCAATCGACATCTGCTCGGCCCTGGCGACGCCCCGGTTCGAGGTAACGTAGCGGGGAGCCGTCCGGTAAAGCACATAGCAGGCGGCATCGCGCCGGCATTGGGGGCAGGTGCAGACATTGCTCCCGCCGTCTTTTTCGATGGCGTCGCAAATTTCGTTTATTCCCGTGAACACCGTTTCTTCAACGGAATTATGAATCCCTGAAAACATATTTCCTCGCTATGGGGTAAAAAGACCGCCGGCCGTTTTCGGCCCTAATGTTGATTCAGTATACTCATTTTAGACGGATGTTCAAGGTCCCGTTTGGCGTAGGCAGCAATTTTACATTTAGAAAATGTGCTATAATGAGGCATGGGACGGGGAATACTCAAGGCGCAGCCGCGCGGTTTTGACCGGATTGGCGGACGGGCTGACCGTGACATAGACAGGGAACGAGCACAACAACGTGCTGAAGAACCGGGGATACAATCTGGAACACAATTTCGGGCATGGGAAGAACCATGCCTGTGAGACATACGCGGTGTTAAATCTCCTGGGGTTTTTACCGCATGGACTGATGCTGCTTCTGGAGGAGGAATATCAGAAGATCTGGGGGTCCTTTGGGAGGCGGGAGACCTTTTCCGGGGCGTTACGGTTTTCGTTCCGGCGCTTTCCGCATGAAAGCTGGGAAGCGTTTCTGATATTCGTCCCCGGCGATGAACCAGGCGGGTAAATGTAAAATTGCTGTCGTCACAGAGCGTCTTGTTGATATTTTCTTCTATTTTGTGATACAATATATTATTCATGGGCGATAAACGACCAAACGCCACAGACAGCTCGGACATCAGGGCAGATTTCGCCCGAGGCAGGCAGGCAGGCAGGCAGGCAGGCAGGCAGGCAGGCAGGCAGGCAGGCAGGCAGGCAGGCAGGCAGGCAGGCAATTATGGGCAACTCTTAGTCTTTGTCAACCCCCTAATAGCTTGTTTTCTCATTTTTTTGAATTTTTTCTCACTTTTTATTTTTTCTTGAAGAAGGTCAAGGTATCCCCATGGGGACACCTTGGCCTTTTTTCATTCCCCCTGTATTCCACGCCGCGTTGCGGCAGAGAAGAAACCGCCCTGTGGGGTGGTTATTTATGACTATGCCTAATGGCATAAAACATGGAGGCTTTTTTATGAAGAAAAGCAAATCGTTTCTAATGGGAATACTCGGCGTTATGCTGGTATTCGGGATGATTGCCACAGGGTGCCCCACTGATCCGGATCCCGGCCCCACGACCTACACGGTAACCTTTGATACGGACGGCGGCAGCGCGGTCCCAGATCAAACTGTGGAAGAAGGCAAGAAGGTTACGAAGCC
>JAIRLK010000208.1 GCA_031259515.1 Treponema sp.
AAGGTTTAAGCCGCCGTATTTTCCGCTTCCCCCACCGGTTTGGCCGCCGTTGCCAGCCAGACCTGAGCGGACAGCCGCTTTATCCGTTCTTTCAGTTTATTCCGTAGCCGAAACACGAAATGCATATTTACGGACATGATCCCTCCCCGAAAACGCACCGGCAGTATATCCGCGGCAGACCCTTGGCGCCAAGGGAAAATAGGGCGCCGGCGGCACTGCCAATGTCAACAAGCTGGGGGCTGCTTCAAATGCCCTGCCCATCATACTCGACTTCTCCCGAAAAATCTGCTAGACTTAGGTTATGAACGTCCTTATGAACATTCTGGGTAGTCTTACGAGCCTTTACATGCTCCTTATTTTTGTCAGAATCATGCTGACCTGGTTCAGCGGAGCCCGGTACGGAAAACCTGTGGAACTCTTATGCCGGATAACCGACCCCTACCTTGACTGGTTCCGTCGTTTTCCCCTGCGCTTTGGTATGCTGGACCTCTCCCCCATCCTTGCCCTGGCGGTCCTGTCTGTGGCAAACAACGTGTTTGGGACCCTGGGACAGTACGGGCGCATCAGTCTGGGGATAATCCTGGCGATGCTCCTTTCCGCCCTTTGGTCTGCGGCGTCCTTCATCATTGGCTTTTTCATCGTCATTCTGGTACTCAGACTTATTGCCTACCTTACCAGTCGGGATGTGTACCGCTCCTTTTGGGGGATCATTGACACCCTTTCCCAGCCGGTGTTGTACCGCATCAACCGGATCATCTTCCGTGACCGGCTGGTCAATTACCTGTCCGCGCTTATCACCGCCATCCTGGTTCTCCTGGTCCTGCGCTTCGGCCTTGGTTTCCTTGCGCGTCTTTTGATTGGGGGACTCAGCCGCCTCTCCCTGTAATTAACGCCCCGCAACCGCCATGTTTCTCCGGGAATTAACCATGCCGCCGGACCATATCAAAGGCGCCGGTCCTGCGGCGGTCAGGACCCTCGCCCATGCGGGCGTTACCAGCGTCGGCGCCCTCCTCTGCCGCTACCCCAGGGACTGGGAAGACCGGAGCGTCGCCGTACCCCTGGCGGATTTCGGGCGTTCTTCCGTAGTCTGCACCGTGGTCCGGGTCTTGGCCCACGACTGGTTCGGGTTCGGCGGGATGAAGACCCTCAAGGTATATGTCGAAGACTCCAGCGCCCGGGCGGTTCTGGTCTGCTTCAACCGTCCTTTCCTGGAAAAACAGCTTGCTGTAGGCAGGCAGTTCCGGCTTTGGGGCCGTTTCTTCTATAAATACGGCGAAATTCAGTCCACGGTTTTCGAAGTGGAACCCCTGGAAGGCGGCGTTCCGGAGGCGGAAAGCGCCGCCAAATCAAGCCGCGTTTTTGGCCGTATCTTTCCGGTTTATCCCCTGAGCGCGGGGCTTACCCAGGGACTGCTCAGAAAGCTTATTAAGACGGCTCTGTCTCAGTACGCCCCGCCTCTGGAGGACGAACTTCCTGAAGAAATCACCCGCCGGGACGGTCTCTTTCCCAAGGCTCAGGCAATACGGGCCATACACTTTCCCGCCTCTCCGGGCGAACTTGATTTGGCCCGGAAAACCCTCATCTACGAAGAGCTTTTCTACCTGGAAGTGATGGTGGGGAAGCGGGCCATGGAACGCCGGTCCCCGAGGAGCGGCACGGTCCGCCCTTCTAAATACCGGGAACGGCACGTCCAGGATTCCGGCGCGCCCCTTCAGCGGCGGCTTCTGGAACGCCTGCCCTTTGATCTTACCCCCGGTCAGGAAGACGCCGTTGCCGAAATCAACCGGGACATGGACGGCCCTTTTCCCATGGCCCGGCTCCTTCAAGGGGATGTCGGGTCGGGAAAAACCCTGGTCTCGTTTTTGGCGGCCCTTAAGGCCGTCGGGGCTGGAGGGCAGGCGGCGCTTATGGCTCCTACTGAACTCCTTGCCCGGCAGCACGCCGAGAACGCGGCGGCGCTCCTGGAACCCCTGGGGGTCAGGATCGCCTTTCTTACGGGGAATATTAAGGCTGCGGGAAGGACGCCGCTGCTCAAGAGCCTGGCTTCCGGGGATGTAGACATGGCGGTTGGGACCCACGCGCTCTTTTCCCGGGATGTGGTATACTGGAGCCTGCGCCTTGTAGTGGTGGATGAACAGCACCGGTTTGGAGTAACCCAGCGGCAGGCCATCATGGCAAAGGGACATGCCTCTCTCGCGTCGCCGGGAACGCCGGATCTCCTTATGATGAGCGCCACGCCCATACCCAGGACCCTGGCCCTTACGGTGTTTGGGGACCTGGACGTGTCGGTGATTCGGGACCTGCCACCGGGACGCAAGCCCGTCAAGACCCATCTGGCCCGGGAATCCAACGAGGGAAAGGTCTACGAATTTGTGGGCCGGGAACTTGCCGCCGGGCGGCAGGCCTACTTTGTGTACCCCCTTATAGAGGCGGCGGATAACCGGGACCTTAAAGACGCCGAATCAATGGCGGAACGCCTGGCAACAACGGTTTTTCCCCGGCATAAGACGGCTTTGGTTCATTCCCGGCTGGACGAGGAGGAGAAGCGCAAGACCATGGAAGCCTTTCGCCGGGGAGAGGTACAGGTGCTGGTGGCCACCAGCGTGGTAGAAGTAGGGGTAGACGTGCCTAACGCTTCCTGCATGGTGATAGAACACGCCGAACGCTTCGGGCTTTCCGCCCTGCACCAACTCAGGGGCCGGGTAGGCCGGGGCGGGGAACAGTCCTACTGTTTCCTGGTCTATTCCGATGAGGGACCGGAAGGCGGCGGCCTTACGGAAGACGGGAAGACCCGGCTCAAGGTGATGCTGGAAAACTCCGACGGCTTTGTCATTGCTGAGGAGGACCTGAAACTCCGGGGGCCCGGCCAGATCACCGGCATTGAGCAGTCGGGGTATCTGGCCCTGGGGATAGCCGATCTGGTCCGGGACGCCGGGGAGCTTGCCCGTGCCAGGACCGACGCTTTTGCCATGCTGGAAGCCGATCCGGAGCTTTTAGCGCCGGAACATCGCCGGGTTGCCGAGGTCCTGGAACGGGCGCCTCCCTTCTCCCCGGTGGTTATGTGATGTTGACGATGAAGGGCGGGAATACTATCATGTATCCCGATAAGAATGAGGTTTCCCCGAAACTTCAATGACAGGCTCGAATTATACGGTATATGAGGACCGGAGATGATAACCCTAAAGGGAATATCGAAGCAGTACGCAGCCGTAAATGCCCTTCAAGGCGTGGATATTCATATCCCGGAGGGAAGCGTCTACGGCATCATCGGGAAGAGCGGGGCGGGAAAATCGACCTTGCTGCGTATCATGAGCCTTCTGGAACCGCCGGATCAGGGGGAAATCTACTACAAGGATGAACGGGTAGACACCCTGCGGGGAAGGGACGTTTTGATGAGGAGGCGGGAGATGGGGATGATTTTTCAAAATTTCAACCTTCTCAGTTCCCGAAACGTGGCGGGGAACATTAGTTACCCCCTGGAAATCGCGGGTTTCCACAAGAAGCGCATACACGAGCGGGTTGAAGAGCTGCTGGAAATGACGGGCATCACGGACAAGCGGAGGGCCCGGCTCAAGGAGCTTTCCGGCGGACA
Organism: Treponema sp.; assembly: GCA_031259515.1. GTDB lineage: Bacteria > Spirochaetota > Spirochaetia > Treponematales > Breznakiellaceae > JAIRLK01. The sequence continues at coordinate 3,593 of JAIRLK010000208.1, forward strand.
AAAGCAACGCGTCGCCATAGCCCGCGCTCTGGCCGCCTATCCCGATGTCCTCTTCTGCGACGAGGCCACCAGCGCTCTGGACCCCCAGACCACCCGTTCCATCCTCACCCTGATTCAGGAACTGCATGAACGGCTGGGGATCACCGTGGCCCTCATCACCCATCAGATGGAGGTTATCCGGGCGGTCTGCGAAGAAGTGGCGGTTCTGGACGAGGGGCGCATCGTGGAGCACGGTACGGTTGACGAGGTGTTCAAAGACCCCAAGACCGCCGCCGCACGGGAGCTGGTCTATGCCTAGCCGTATACTGGAAATTCTCAGACTGCTTCCCCAGCCGACCCTGGAAACCGTTTATATGACCCTGGCGGCTACGCTGCTCTCCTGCGTTTTGGGTTTCCCCCTGGGAACTTACCTGTACTGCGCGTCGCCGGCGGGCTTAACTCCCCGGAGGCTGGTTTATACCGTTCTGTCCCGAATCGTGAACCTGTTCCGGTCCCTGCCCTTCATCATCCTGATGGTACTGCTTATCCCCCTGTCCCGGTTCATCGTCGGGACCAGCATAGGCCCCACGGCAGCCATCATCCCCCTGTCTATCGCGGCGGCCCCCTTTGTAGCCCGTGTTACCGAGTCGGCCCTACAAGAAGTGGATGCCGGGGTGATCATCGCGGCCCGGGCCATGGGGTCAACCAACTTCCAGATTGTCCGCAAGGTATTGATTCCCGAAGCCCTGCCGTCCCTGGTATCCGCCCTGGCCCTGACGATCATCAACCTGATTGGCTATTCCGCTATGGCGGGCGCCATAGGCGGCGGGGGCCTGGGGACCTTGGCGATAAACTACGGGTACTACCGGTTCCGCATGGACATAACCCTGGGAGCGGTGATCATCATCCTGCTTCTGGTGGAAGGGGTGCAACTTACGGGAACCGCCGTCAGCCGCCGCCTCTGGGCCAAACGGTAAGAGGAGTGCCCGGCGGCTACGGTATCGCCGCCATCAATGGGCGCCGTCCTAGGTGTTGTTGCCTGTTTCCGGTAATGCCGACATGGTCCGCTGGAGTATCATCATGGTGATGTCATCGGCCTGTTCCGCGCCGTCGGCAAACGCCTCAATCTCATGCAGCATATCCTTGAGATAGTCCTGGATAGCATAGTTATCCTTCAACTTCCCGGCATTGAGAACCTCCAGAATACGGTCAGAACCAAACAGGCGGGCTTGAGGGTTCATGGCTTCGCTCACCCCATCGGTATAGAAAAAGAGCATATCCTCTTCGTCGAGAACCGTCTCCATCATCTTAAACCGCACATTTTTCATGGCCCCTAAGACGATACCCGGTTTCGTGGCAAGCCAGGTAAACCCTTGGTCTCCATGCTTGATGACCGGAGGATTATGCCCGGCATTCACATAGGTGAACTTTCCGGTGTTAATCTCCAAAAAGCCGATAAACGCGGTAACAAACATATTGGCATCGTTATTTTCGCATAATTGATTGTTCACCGCATAAAAAACCTCATCAATAGGTTTATCCATTTGGGCTTGATTCTTAATCACCGTTTTCGCGATAACCATAAACAAAGCCGCCGGCACCCCCTTACCAGACACATCCGCAATGACCACGGCCAGCTTGTTTTGATTCACCAAGAAAAAGTCGTAGAAATCCCCTCCCACCTCTTTTGCCGGATGCATCTCCGCATATATATTGAATTCCGTATGTTCAGGGAAGGGGGGGAAAATATTCGGGAGCATACTGGTTTGTATCTCGGTGGCCACATTTAATTCCACGCCGATCCGTTCTTTTTCAGCGGTAATGTACTGGATATTGTCGATCATTTGGTTGAAGGTTTTTGCGAGGGTTTCAAGCTCGTCCCCGGTTTTGAGGTCAAAGCGGTGATTGAGATCCCCGGCGCCGATTGTGTCGGCTCCCTTACTCAAGGAAATGATAGGCGCGGTAAGACTGTCGGATAACCGGATGGCCAAGAAAAAGGTTATACCTGCCGCAAGGATGATGACCATCCCCAGAATCAAACACATCATCAAAATATTGCGATCAATCCGGGCCACGGCAGTCTGGGTAAGCGCTATGATATTCCGCTCAATAAGCATTGCGGGGGCGATGATCTCCTCAACGGGAACCACGACGCCAAGGGTCCAGTTAATGGAACGTAAGGAGTGATAGGCGACATACACCGCCGCTCCGTCCATTTCAAGTTCCGAAAGATCATTATCCCCGCTTATCATCCGCAGCGCCAGCCGCCGGATGGCAGGGTCGGCGCTGTGCAGATAATCCTCGCCCCGGATAGCGCCGTTCTCGTCAATACGGATATCAGCGCTCTTGGGACTCATGATCACTTCTCCGCTCTCATTATTAAACAAGAAGGCGTAACCGGTTTCTCCGA
>JAIRLK010000311.1 GCA_031259515.1 Treponema sp.
CAGATCATCCGCCGCCTCGCCGAAAAGGGCATCGGCATACTCATTACCGACCACAACGTCCGGGACACGCTGGAAATTACCACGGAGGCATTCATCATTGCCGAGGGGACTATTGTCGCAAGAGGGGACCGCGATCAGATACTGGCAAACGGGATGGTGCGGGAAGTGTACCTGGGCGCGGAATTCACGATGTAAAGCGACGGCCAAACAAGCTGATGTGAGTGATTACAGAAATAAAAGACTGGCCACGGACGAATCAACGAATGAGCCTTATATCGGTTTTGTCTGTGGAAGAAAAACCACGGAGGGCACGGAGTATCACGGAGAAGACAGGATTTGTAACCGAAACTCCGCGTACTCCGTGGTTTTCTTCCGCCCCGCCTCATGCGGCCCTGACCGCTACGCGCCCGGAGCACCCCGCTTTTTTAGAGACAGGATATACTTAGCATACTGAACATCCATGATGGCAATGTGGGAAAGTATCCAGTCTTTAAGATAGCGGACAAAATTGTTGGGAACAAATTTCTTGCCGTTCTGAAAACTTTTGACTTCGTTCAATGTTTCCCTGACAAAATTTTCGTGTTCTTTCTTGTGTTCCGCGTATCTCGGGTATCTGACCCTCTCCATCAGTTTTTCTTCCGCAGAAAAATGGAATTTCGTGTAGTTTAGAACGCCACGGACAGTCTTGAAAAAAAATTCTTCAGCCTCTTCATTCCCCGCAAGACAGCCCCGGTAAAGCTCATTGGTAAGGCGGATGAGCTCTTTGTGCTGATCGTCTATCTGGACGATACCCACGGAATATTTATCTTCCCACTCAACTAAAACCGCCGGTTCTTCGGTCATGGTAATCTCCTTTTATATCGCATACAGTCCACGCTAAACCCTCGTCCGCTTGGACACCCTCTTTTTCTGCTACAATATTGTAACAAGCGTATCATAGGGAGATAAATTAGACAAGGCGAGCGGATACGCAGGCGGTGCGGCAAGAGGCTGTCCTAATAGCGGACAGCCTCTTGCCCGATTGGAATGCGCGGGCTACTACCCAAGGGCCCGCTCACCGCTTTGCGGAGAACGTCATTCGCTGTAGACTGCGGCGAGCTGGGCTTCCACTTCCGCCATGACGGACTCTATGCCGGCGTTTTTCAGGGCCGCGCGGAATTCGGCCACGTAGGCTTCGGGGTTGTCGTTTTTGCCAAAGACAATACGCGGCATATAAGTCGTGTATAAATTGGAAAGGTTATCCAGTTGGATGCTGATGGGATCAAGGTCAAAAACTATCCGCCCGTAAGGATAGGTAATCGCGACCTCCTCGTAGACCTCCGCCAAGGGCAGATAGGCGTCCCAGGCGGTAACGGAATTGCGCAGTTCCAAATCATCATTACGGCCCCACCAGTAATTGGTGCTGACCCCATCCTTGGCGGAGTCAAAGCCTTCGGGACGGATCAGGGTATTGCCGTTTTCTATCGTGTAGTGCCTCCCCTCAATGCCGTAGTTGAAGAGGCGGTAAATCTCCGGATCGTTCCTAAGAAGATCGTAGACCTGGAGAGCCCGGTGGGGATTTCTTGACCGCGCCGCCACCGCCATAGCGCCGTGGGTGATGTTGAGGGACACCAGGTTTTTTGCTTCCTCCCCGAACCAGAAAAAGCCCACATCGGAGCCGGGGAAAAGTTCGGTCATTCTGGGCCGGACGCTGTTCATCCAGGTATAAGTGTGGTGCTGATCCGCGCCGGTGAGTCCCGCGAACATCTTTTCGCGGGTATCGCTCTGATTGTTGAGAATATCTTCCCGCCAGTACCCGGCATCGCTCCATTTTTTCATAGTCCGGGCAAAGTTGACCAACTCTTCGCCTTCAAGGTAATACCGGGAAAGTTTATAGGGGTTTTCCGGGGATTCCCCAAAGAACAGGGACACCCGCAGATTTTCTATAAAAATGTTTTTTGTGTGGGACGAATTCCAGCCCCCCGCCACTGAATCGACCAGGCTGGCAACCGCTTCGGCATCCCAGGGAACAATGCCCTTGTTATCCCTGATGTACTGGAAATAGACCCCCAGATCCTCCCAGGAATGGACGCCGTCGGCAAGCCCCGCCTCCCTAGCCCAGTCGCCCCGGTACATAAAACCGTGGTTGGTCCACTGGGCATAATTATCTTCGGGAATAAAATAAATATTGCCGTTGTATTTGCAGAGTTCCCAGTGTTCCGGGGGAACCTGCTCCCAGGTTTTGGGGGCGTAGGTTTTGAGCATATCCTCGGTCAGGGGAAGGAACGCGCCGTCCCTGGCATTGGGCCATGCGTTAAGCCAGTCCGTGGCCGTGCCCACAAGGTCAATGGAACCGTCCTGGGATGCCAAGGTAAGATTGTAGTTTGTGCCATAGTTGGTCCACTCAATCCAGTGAATCTTTATTTCGGCGTTTACCTTTTCGGTGAGCAACCGATTCACCTCTTTAAGGGCCAGATCGGTTTCATTGGTGGGAATGTCCCCGGTGGTCATGTAGGTAATCACCACGTGCTTTGACAGATCATCATCCGTTGAGGATGCCGCCCCTTTTTTGCCGCAGGCCCCAAAAGCCGTTAACAGAATACACGCCGCCGCCGCGGCAAAGATCAGTTTTTTGATTTTCATAATAGCTCCTTAAAAGAAATTTTTGTAACTGTTCAATCACAACGCGATTTGGATGTGATCCACAATGTATAATGAAAATTATCACAAGGGGGGTCAGACTTGCTCCCGTAACGCCCCGTTGGGGGCTCCCGCCCCCAAACCCCCGCCGGGGGGGTTGGAACCCCCCGGTCCCCCCAGTAGCGGGCTTTCCGGTTGTTCCCGTGAAGTTTCGGGTAATGCGCCTTGGCAGCAGAACCATCAGTTCGTGGAGCGAACCCCACGGCAATCCGCAACAACAGCACCCTTGCACCCAATTAGTTTCATCCCTTTACCGCGCCGACAGTAATGCCGGACACAAAGTATTTCTGCACAAAGGGATAAGCCAGAATAAGCGGGCCCGTGGCAACCACCGCAGTTGCCATTTTAAGGGTTTCGGTGGGAATATTGGAAAGGCTTACCACCGATCCCGCCACGGAATTTTTCAGGGCCGCCACCTGGTTAATAACCCGGTAAAGCTGGTATTGAAGGGGCCGGTATTCCACATTGGAACTGAGAAACAGGGAAGAATAATACCATTCGTTCCAGTATCCAATGGCGATAAAGAGACCAATGGTGGCTAGGGCCGGGGTGAGCATGGGAAGGACCAGCCGTATAAATATGGTAAAATCCCCCGCCCCGTCTATCTTCCCCGACTCGGTTATTTCATGGGGAACCGCCTTGGCAAAATTCCGCATCAGAATAATCAGCCAGGGACTCATCATCAGGGGAAGCAAAATCGCCAAATAACTGTCTTTTAGTTTGTATATCTGGGTCATGGTCATATAAAAAGGAACCAGTCCCACCGAAAAAAGTGATGTAAAATAAATGTAAAAAAGTAATAATGTTCCGAAAGGGAAAGTCCCGTCTTTGCAAAGCGTATCCGGTCATGGCGATAATAAAAAGCCCAAAGCCCGTTCCGATGCAGGTCAACGATATGGTCAGGACATAGGCGCCCCCTATTTGTTTGGGAGAACGGAACAACAATTCGTAAGCATAAGTCGAAAATTCTTTTGGCCAGATAGTAAAGCCCGAAAGGCGGATGGCGTCTTCGGAACTGAAGGAAGAAGCAAGGATCAGCGCAAAGGGAATAAGCGCCGCCAGGGCCATGGCGCTGATCAACACATAAGTAACACCCCGAATTACCATATCGGAACGTTCAAGTTTTATTTTTGGGCCAAACATAATTCCCCCTAAAAAAGCGAATAATCGGGTTCGATCTTTTTGACAATGTGGTTACAGGTCAAAACGATCCCAAAACCAACCACCGACTGGAAAAGCCCCACGGCACTTCCCTGAGAAAAGTTAAAGCTGTTAATCATCGAACGGTATACATAAGTTTCAATAATGTCGGTGGTGCTAAACAGTACCGAATTGTTCCCCACCAGGTTATAGAAAAGATCGAAATTACCCTTGAGAATTCCGCCGATAGAAAAGAGCAGCAAAATAATAAAGGTAGGTTTGAGACTAGGCAGGATAATATACCGTATTCGCTGAAAACCGTTGGCGCCGTCCACCCGGGCCGCCTCCATGATCGCGGAATCTATCCCCATGATGGCGGCAAAGTACACGATGCTGCCGTAACCGGTGGTCCGCCAGAGGTTGACCGCCACGATGATGAAGGGCCAGGCTTCGGGCATGGAGTAGAGCTTTGGCATCTCCCCGCCCCGGCTCCGTATCAGGTTTGATATAAACCCAAAATCAAAGTTGATAAGGTTATAAACCAAAAGGCTCACCAGAACGGACGAGATAAAATAGGGCAGGAACATGATGGACTGGGTTATTTTCTTAAAATGGCGGCTTGCTATTTCGCCCATGAGGATAGCGACGGCCATCTGTACCACATTGCCCAGTAAAATAAAGGCGATGTTATAGAGAACCGTATTCCGCAGCAACACCCAAAGCTGACCGGAAACAAAAAGGAAGCGGAAATTTTCAAGCCCCACAAAGGGACTGCCGAATATGCCGTCGGAGTAATTAAATTTGGTAAAGGCGATATAGGTACTGGGCAGGGGAACGTAACAAAAGAGAAAAAAGAAAATCACCGCCGGGGCGCACATCAAAAAAAGTGTTTTATAATCCCATAAACGTTTCAATTATCACTCCTTAACTTGTAGAAGGCGGGTTATGGAACAACCATGCATAGTAAAAACAATAACATAGTTCGGGGCGGCCGCAAGTTACCAAAGTACTGTTTTTAAACGAAACCAGGTACTTCCGTACCTTCCCGAAATACCGGAAGAAGACTATATTTAAATTATGACCCTTGTATTCAACCCGGCGGCATTCAAACACGGTGTTACCGAAATGGATGCGCAATGGGCGGCGGCAACCGCCGAACTCACATAATAAACGAAGAAGGAGGTGCGGCATGGAAGTCCGTCATCTTGAGGACTGGAAATTCCGCCTTGATTCGGAGGGTGAACCGTGGCGGCGTGATTTTGACGATCGGGGATGGGAAGAGGTAATTGTCCCCCATGACTGGGCGGTCTCTTTTCCCTTCTCCCGAAATTATTCAAGCGGAACGGGCTACCTGCCCGGCGGTGTTGGCTGGTACCGTGCAATATTTCATGTTGCTTCAACATTCCATGCCACTTCAACATTCCACACCGGCCCGGCAGAAAAGGGTCGCAGGGTATACCTCCATTTCGACGGGGTCTATAAACACAGCCAGGTGTGGTGCAACGGGTATTACCTGGGAGGCCGGGCATCCGGTTTCTGCGGTTTTCATCTTGATATTACCCACTGCCTCCACGAAAGCGGGGACAATATCATCGCCATTAGGGTGGATCACCAGGATTTCGCGGACTCCCGGTGGTATACGGGGTCGGGTATAGTCCGAAAGGTCTCTCTAATATTCCAGGACCCCGTATACATTCTCCCGGACAGCATCATCATCGAAAGCGGCATCTGCGAAAACAACGAAGCGGTCTTTGCCGTGTCCGCCGAAGCCGTGAACAACGGCGATGCGGACCTGGTCGCGCTTAGCGCGGACCTTGCCGTAACAGGGCCGGGCGGCGGCGTGTATACGGCCGACATCGGGGACCTGGCCGCCGGCCAGCGGCGATCCTTCAGCCTGGAAGCGAAGATTGCCGGCTCCCGACTCTGGTCCCCCGAAAGCCCTGCCCTGTATACCCTCGCCCTGGGCCTTTCCGTCCCGGCGGAGGGCGGGACAAAAAAACTTCATACCGCCTTACCCGTCAGGGCGGGAATCAGGTCAATTCATTTTGACCCGGATCGGGGTTTCTTCCTCAACGGGGAGTCCCGCAAAATAAAGGGGGTCTGCGTTCACGATGATGCGGGCTGTCTGGGCACGGCGGTATGGCCCGATGTATGGCGGCGGCGGCTTGAAAAATTAAAGGCCGCCGGATGTAACGCGATCCGCATGAGCCATAATCCCCACATGGACGAATTGTACGATCTCTGCGACGAGATGGGTTTTTTGGTGATGGAAGAGGCGTTTGACGAATGGGAAGGCTGCAAGAATAAATGGTCGCGGGGCCACAACGTGTACCCCCCGCTTCACCAGGGGTATTATGAGGACTTTCCCTTCTGGCACGAACGGGACCTGGCGGACACGGTGATCCGGGGCCGCAATCATCCTTCCATTATTCTTTGGAGCATCGGCAACGAAATAGACTACCCCAATGATCCGTACGGTCATCCCCTTTTTCGGGAGATGGCCGGAAACAACGATGCCGGCAAGCCCAAAGAGGAGATGATCTACAACCCCGATAAGCCGAACATGGAACGGCTGGGCGTTCTGGCCGCGGAACTGGCGGGGATCGTAAAAAAATACGACAAAAGCCGGCCCGTACTCGTTGCGGCGGCGTTCCCGGAATTGTCCTCGCGGATAGGTTTTTTCGATTCCCTTGATGTGGCGGGTTACAACTACAGGGAACAGTTGTACCGGGAAGATCACCGGCGCTTCCCCCGGCTGCCCATTATCGGCAGTGAAAACGGCCACAGCCTGGCGGCCTGGAAGTCGGTGGAAGAAAACCCCTTTATCAGCGGCCAGTTTTTGTGGACCGGCGTTGATTATATGGGGGAGGCCGGGGGCTGGCCGGTCCGGGGTTCCGCCGCAGGGCTGCTGGACCTGGCGGGTTATGAAAAAGCCGCCTGGTATCGCCGTAAAAGCATCTGGACGGGGGAACCTTTCGTATACCTCCTTACCCGCCCGGCTTCCGTGGGCCGTGCCCCGCCGGGGGATCGCTGCGAGGGCCTCTTCCGTTCCTGGGATTATCCACCGGGGACCCCGGTGGAGGTGATCTGTTATACGAATCTTCCCGGCGCGGAACTTTTCCACAACAACGAAAGCCGGGGTCTGCGGGAATGTTTCCCCGGTGTGGAGTACCTGTCGTGGGAACTTCCCTTTGTCCGGGGCGGCATCCGGGTAGAGGCCGCCGGGGCATCCGGCGCGGCGCGGGATTCGCTTGATTCCTCCTTGCCGGGGGTCCAAATCGGCCTGAGTCTCTGGCAGCCCCGAATCCCGCCCCTACCGGAAGAAGGGCCGGGGGAATCCACGTACCGGCTCTGTCAAGTCGAAGCGGAAATCCTCGACGAAGCGGGCCGCCTCTGTACCGGCGAAGCCCCCCTGGTTTCCGTTTCCCTGACGGGGCCGGGGAAAATCCTGGGCCTTGAGAACGGGGACCTCTCGGATTGTTCCGAATATTGCGCCCTGCGGCGGCGGGCTTGCCGGGGAAAACTGATAATCTATGTTCTGTTGAAAAAAAGCCTGTTGGGAGAAAACCGGGAAGACGAAACGATTCTGAACGCGGAGGCGGACGGTTTTATCCCCGCCTGTATCACGCTGCGACTGAATAGTTAGGAACTGTACAAGAATAAAGAATCCCCGGAGCAAGCTCCGGGGTATTTAAGATTTCTCCTTGAAATCCTTGCGTATGTGGGGGAACAAATCCCCCACACCCCCAGTGTTCCGCCCCAAGGGGCGGGATATTAAACCAAAAGAAATTTAATAAAATGTCCCGCGTTAACTATTCAGCCGCAACGCGGTTTCAAAGTTTTTTCTTGCTCCCCTTGTTTACGTGATATGCAGGGCATCGGCGTTTACTTTCAATCTTTGAGAAACTACCGGGTTCTAAGAGGTATAACCACGGAGTATCACGGAGTTTTTGTTACAAATACGGTCTTTCTCCGTGTAACTCCGCGTACTCCGTGGGGGTTTTTCTTACGGGAAAACCAGCGGATTCTCGGCGGTCGGCGCTGAAGAATTGGAAAATGTGAACGGTGGCAAGGGTTGTAGCGACAACGGGGCTAGCGGTGGTTTTCCAACTCCTGTTGATCCGGTATATCAGGATTATGAGGAATGGGATCGCCCTTATGAGAATAATGGACAGCCCAACCCGGTCCATTAAACAGCAACGGCGAGAGTTCCAGCGGCGGCAACCAAACTATTGAAACACACTGAAAGATTGGCAGTTGCCTACTTTTCGCAGTCGGTTAAGTATTTATTTTAACCGGCCGATTTCATAGAGGATTTTTATGAAATACAAGAGATTTAACACACTATTTTATTCGGTAACGGCTGTTTTTCTGACCTGTTGTTCCGCCGGGGAACTAGGCGGCCCGGATTATGCGGAAATTCCGTTTACAATAGAGAACAAACGGATTGTAGTGGAAGCCGTTGCGAACGGCAAGAAGGGTAGATTTGTATTTGACACGGGAACGACAGAGTCTTATCTTGATATTTTTGTAATGAATCTAGTAACAGAACGGTATACTATTATCCCGTATAAAGGGGAGCAGGTAAAAACACGGATATATAATTTAAATGAGATAACATTTGGTGATATTAAACTAAGGACTAAATCATGGGTCATAAAACATTCTGATTTGCTGTTAAAAGTTCAAAGAGACGGTTTTGACGGGCTTCTGGGAGCCTTGACTTTTGAAGGTTACTGGTGCGAATTGTCTTTTTCAAAAAGCAAGATTATCCTGCATAAAGAAAAGCCTGGTTATTTTACCCATTTCTCACCGGTAATGATTTTAAATTATTTTAACGCCGATTTTTTCATACCTGTTATAATTGACGGCGAGACTTTCTATTTTGATATTGATACCGGATCGCCCTATGGAATATATTTTCCCGGAGGACTTGTTAAAGCAAAAGAC
>JAIRLK010000313.1 GCA_031259515.1 Treponema sp.
GTTTCCGTGGCAATGGACATGTTGATGATGTCGGCGCCCCAAGCGCGGAACATGCGGGATTCCGCCCGCGTGGAAAACCTCGGCCCTTCAATCGTAATCACCGTACCGCGAGCGTGGAAACGATACCCCAGGCGCTTGCACTCTTCAATAAGGATGCCCCTAAGCCAGCTGTCGTAGGGGTCCGCCATGGGAGTATGTACGGGATTGTGGGGCTCAAATTGCTCGGAATAGGTCATCTTGCGCTGTTTGGTAAAATCAATGAATTGATCGATAATAACGAGGTCCCCCCTGCCTATCTCTTCCCGCAGGGAGCCTACCGCTGTTGTTGCCAGGATATGGGTACAGCCGGCAGCCTTGAGGGCGGCGATGTTGGCCCGGTAGTTTACCCGACTGGGAGGAATGGTATGTTCCCGCCCGTGACGGCCCAGCAGGGCTACTTCCACGCCGCCTATGGTTCCCCGTTTCAACGGCGACGAAGGCTCGCCATAAGGGGTCGTTACCCTTTCGTCTCCGGGGTTGGATAAAATATCAGGATTATCCAGACCGCTTCCGCCTATAATGCCAATAACCGCCATAATTGAGCCTCCTTACCCCGTTATCCCGCATAGGTATCATACAGATTCAGTATCAAATCCAGCGCATCGTGTACCGATACGCCGTAAGAAAGTACGCCCTCGTCATGGCCCGCAAGAACCATGATGCCGCAATCAACGCTCCGCTCCGCCACCCGGGAAGCGATGGCTAAGGCCATTTCGGGGGTCCCGTAGGCTGCTTCCGGAGGAGTAGAAACACTGCCGCCCGCGATCATAGCGTCAAAAATCTTCCTGCTGTGAACGTGAATTACACACATCACGGAAGCGCGGGAACGGTACACCGCGCCGTGGGACATGGATTCGGAGGAAGCGCGGACAGGCCCCCGCGTAGTTACCCTGTTCTCCTCAATATTGAAGGACTGTACCAAACAATATTCCAGAGGGGTCAGAACCCGCCTGTCCCCGGTGGCGGTTCCGCTGATGAGGAATTCATCGCCCGCTGTTCTGACGCTTACGTTACCAAAGCCTACGCCGTTGGGTAAAACCCCGATAAGGCCCGTATCGTACAACCGGGTACGGGCTTCGTTTAGCTCCTTCCACCGGGGAAGCTCCATTGCCGGGCCGGTTTTGTGGTCCGCAACGTATTTGACGTATCCTTCTTCCGGGCGGGAAGACGCGGTACCCTTCATAGCGATGCCTCCGGGTAGAGTTTCATAATCCCCGCTTCCGAAGGTTCCGCGATACCCCGGTCGGTGATAAGGCCCGTGATGTACCGCGCCGGGGTAACGTCAAACCCCCAGTTCCGGGCGGGAACGGCTTCGGGGCAGATGAGCACGCTTGCTATCGTTCCGGACCGGGTTTTCCCGCTTATATACCGCACTTCCTCCGGGTCCCGCTCTTCAATGGGAATCTCCCGGACGCCGTCCTTCATGGTAAAATCAAAGGTGGAAGACGGCAGGGCTATGTAAAAGGGGACGCCGTTTTCCTCTGCCGTCACCGCCTTCAGGTACGTGCCTATCTTGTTCGCCGCGTCGCCTCGGCGGGTAACTCGATCCGCTCCGGTGATGACCAGGTCCACCATGCCGCGTTGCATCAGATGGCCCCCGGCGTTGTCGGGGATAAGGTCGAGGGGAACGCCGTGGCCGGCCAATTCCCAGGCGGTAAGGCTTGCGCCCTGGTTCCGGGGGCGGGTTTCGTCCACCCAGACGTGAACCGGGATCCCCTTGTCAAAGGCGGCGTAAATGGGAGAAAGCGCGGTTCCATAGTCCACAAAGGCAAGCCATCCGGCATTGCAGTGGGTAAGGATATTCACAGCCTCTCCCTTTTTCTTTTCCGCGAGGGCTTCGATGACCGCTAGTCCATGATGTCCGATGTTCCGGCAGAACTCCGCGTCCGCATCGGCAATGGAGGCCGCTTCCCGCCGGGCGGCTTCCTCTTTTTGGGCCCGGGTCCCTTCCCTGCCGGTAAGGGCGGCAAGTATGGCATCCACTGCCCAGGCCAGGTTGCTCGCTGTGGGCCGGGTGTTCTTCAAGATCCCCGCCGCCGCCAGAAGGTCCCGGTCAAAGGTCCCCTTCCCCGCTTCGCAGGCGGCCAGGTACATGCCGTAGGCCGCCGCCGCCCCGATAAGGCCCGCGCCCCGGACGTACATGTCCTTGATGGCCCTGCGTATGTCTTCCACTGTGGAGAGATCGATGATCTCAAATTTATGGGGCAGGGCCTGCTGGTTGATTATCTGTACGACTCTTGGATCCGATTCTTTCAGCCAGATGGTCCTGAAATGCCGACCGTTTACATTCATGGTATAATCACTATACTATTTCTTTATATCTTGAGGGAATCCCCCTTATAAAAGGAGCGTTTTCATGGCAAGCGCGAAACTGACGGTAAAACAGAAGCTGGGGTTTGGTATTTTTGACCTGGGGGGTAATATGCTTTTTACCCTTATGGGGTTCTGGTGCCTGAAATATCTGACCGATGTCGTGGGTATTGCGGCGGCATGGGCGGGGATCGCGGTCATGGCGGGGAAAGCATGGGACGCGGTAACCGACCCGATGATGGGCTATATTTCCGACCGTACCTTGTCCCCCTGGGGCAGGAGGCGGCCCTACCTCCTTTTTGGGGCGGCGCCCTTGATGCTTGCCATGTGGCTCTTTTTCTCCGCGCCGGGAACCGCCAACCCGGCCGTCCTCGTCCTCTGGGCAACCTTGACCCTCATGCTCCTTAACACGGCATCTACCGTGGTCAACGTCCCCTACTCTTCCCTGACGCCGGAGCTTACCGACGACTACCACGAGCGGAGTACCCTAAACGGCTACCGGTTCGGCTGCGCGGTGTTCGGCACGATTACCGGCGCTGCGGCGGTACTGCCCCTGACGGAACTCTTTCCCACGGAACGCCTGGGCTGGTCCATGATGGGCCTTATCCTGGGGGCGGTGATGGCCCTGGCTACCATCCTCACCTTCTTAGGTACCAGGGAAAAACCCCATACCAGGGCGGATCTTCCCGCCAAGGGGTTCTTCTCAACCTATAAAGAAGTGTTTCTCAACCGGCCCTATGTGCGGCTTATACTCACCTACGCCCTGAACATGATGGGCCTGACCTTCCTCCAGAGCATTCTGGCCTATTACACCGAATACATATACCGGCGGCCCGACATCACCCCCCTGGTAATGATGATACTCCTGGTAACCGCCATGGTTTTTATCCCCATTTCTGTCGTGGTATCCAAAAAAATAGGGAAGAAGCGGACCTACCAGATCTGCTTCCTGATTCTCTCCAGTGCATGTATGGTCATCTTCTTTTTAGGCCAGGCGCTGGGACCGGTTTTCTTCCTCATCTTCATGATCTATGCCGGTATAGGCGTAGGTTTCGGCTATGTGGCGCCTTTCGCCATGGTGCCAGACACCATCGAATACGACGCGGTCAAGTCCGGCGAGCGGAAAGAGGGGGCCTACTACGGCATGTGGACCTTCATCTCTAAACTGGGAACCAGCCTTTCGGTGTTTGTCTCCGGCCTGATACTTTCCGCCGGAGGCTATGCCGCAAACCAGGTCCAGAGCGAAAGAGCTATCAGGGCCATCAAGTTCATCATAGGGCCTATCCCCGCCCTGATCCTCCTGGGCGCCCTGATTCTTATCAACGGCTACACCCTGGACGAGAAGACTTACAAGAAGTTGCTGGAAAAAGAAAGGCTCTGAAGGGCAGGCGGGCGGCGAAAGGTATCACCGCCCGGAGCGGAATGAAGGTTATGAATACCGGTGTGTAATTTTAAAGGGTATATGTTCTTCCGGAATGCCGCGTTTTTGCATAACGATTTTATTCCGTTTACGCGCCCGCTCGTAAATATCCGTATAACGTTCCGGCTGTTTGCGACAGTTTTGCAGCCCTGCAAAACTGTGGGTGGAGTATGGCGTGGAAATGGAGCGAAGCGGAATGACCTAGCCACACGGAACCCTGAGGACCTTTAGGCCCGAAGCACATAAGCCCTGTTATGTGCAATTGTGCCTAAAATTTATTGAAAAATTATGAAAAATTATCTTGACAGAATATTATGGTAAAGTTATCATGAAAATAAGATAGAATATATGTGTAAATAAAAATTTGCATATACAATACTAAAAGGAGACATTTCGATGAATAATAAAGA
>JAIRLK010000331.1 GCA_031259515.1 Treponema sp.
GCAGCGACATCGCTGGAGGGAACGGTGAGTGCTGTGCAGATAGCTGTGCAGATAATGGAATTATACCGGATGAGATGGGAGATAGAGCAGGCATTCAAAGGGTTAAAATCGTTATTTCACTATAACGAGATACCGTTGAAGCTGGAGGCCACGGCGGGGGTGTGGTTTTACGGGAAACTGCTACTAGCGGCGCTTTGTGAAAGGATAGTGAACAAAGGCCATTTTTCCCCAGCATACCTGATGTTTGTGCAAATACCAAACGGAAGAGACTGCCGGCCTTGTGGCGTTTTTTGAGCACTGCGTAACTGTACGTATATGGGGAAGTCTCCCCTCATACTATTTTCTCGCAAAATTCGTCATCGCCTCTTGCGGCACAACATATAGCGTAGTATAGTTGTATAAACGCTATATACGGGGTAGGTTGAATGGCAGCTTATGCGATGTCCACATTGCGGTAATTTTGGCGATAAGGTGGTTGAATCCCGGACCCTGGCCAACGGGGCGGCCATACGCAGGCGGCGGGAATGTAACGGCTGCGGATACCGGTTTACCAGCTATGAACGAATTGAAGACAAGCAGTTCATGGTGATCAAGAAGAACGGGCGCCGGGAGCCCTTTGACCGGCTCAAGGTTGAACGGGGCGTTCAGCGGGCTTTGGAGAAGCGTCCGGTGTCCCAGATGAACATAGAAAGCCTGGTGAACGAGGTGGAGGATGCCGCCGCCATGCAGGGGAAGATCAATCACGAGATAGCCGCGGCCGCCATAGGGGATTTGGTTTTGGAAAAACTGAAGACCCTGGATAAAGTAGCCTATATACGGTTCGCCTCGGTGTACCGCCATTTTGAAAACATGGATGAATTTATACGGGAGATTCAAAAAATGGGAGGAGATACCCTATGATTAAACAGGTAGTCAAACGATCCGGAGAGGTGGCGCCCTATGACCGCGCGAAGATTTACCACGCGGTATTCAAGGCTCTTAAAGCCGCGGGCGGCGCGGAGGACGGCGCAAACCCCTTTGCGCAGCGGGCGGAACGCATAACCTGTGCAGCCGAGGAAAAGATCGAGGCTCTCATGGCGGGGCGGCATCCCAATTCTATCCCTGCCATAGAGGAGATTCAGGATTTGGTGGAAACCTCCCTGATAGAGGCCAGGGAAACCGCCGTTGCCAAGGCGTACATCCTCTACCGGGCCAAACACGAGGCCATGCGGGATGCGCAAAAACTCATGCTGGACATAGATTCTACCATGGACGGGTACCTCAGGCAGTCCGATTGGCGGGTAAATGAGAACGCCAACGTCAACTATTCCCTGGGCGGGCTTATCCTTCACAATTCCGGGAGCATTACCGCCCATTACTGGCTCAAAAACATCTATCCTCCGGAAATCGCCGAAGCCCACCGGAACGCGGACTTTCACATCCACGATCTTTCCATGTTCTCCGGGTACTGTGCGGGCTGGTCCCTCAGACAGCTCATCGCCGAGGGCCTTGGCGGGGTACGGGACAAGATCACCAGCAAGCCTGCCAAACACCTTTCCACCCTGATGCAACAGGCGGTGAATTTCCTGGGCTGCCTCCAGAACGAATGGGCCGGCGCCCAGGCGTTCAGTTCCTTCGACACTTACATCGCCCCCTTTGTAAAGGCCGACGGGCTTTCCGACCGGGAAGTCAAACAGTGCCTCCAAAGTTTCGTCTTTGGGGTAAACACCCCAAGCCGCTGGGGTAGCCAGGCGCCGTTCACCAATATCACCCTGGACTGGGCCGTTCCGGCGGATCTGCGGGACAAGAAGGCCCTGGTCGGCGGAAAAGAAACGGCCTTTACCTACGGGGACTGTAAGGAAGAACTCGACCGGGTAAACCGCATCTTCATCGAACTCATGCTGGAAGGAGATGCCGAAGGCCGGGGCTTTCAGTACCCTATCCCGACGTACAACATCACCGCCGGTTTTGACTGGGAAAGCGAAAATACCCGCCTCCTTTTCGAGATGACTTCCCGGTACGGTACGCCCTATTTTCAAAATTTCGTCAACTCCGACCTTAACCCCGCGGACGTCAGGTCCATGTGCTGCCGCCTCCAGTTGGATAAGCGGGAACTCCGCAAACGGGGGGGCGGCCTTTTCGGGTCCGATGAACTCACCGGCTCCATAGGGGTAGTAACCATCAACCTTCCCCGTATCGGCTGCCTTGCCGACGGCGAGGCGGATTTCTTTGCCCGCCTTAGCCGCCTTATGAATCTAGCCAAAGAGAGCCTGGTCATCAAGCGAAAGGCGGTGAACCGGCTACTGGACGCGGGCCTTTTCCCCTACACCAAACGGTACCTTTCGAGCCTTGACAACCATTTCAACACCATAGGCCTGGTGGGGATGAACGAGTGCCTCCTCAATTTCCTGGGGAAAGACGCGGCTATAACCACGGAACGGGGCCGGGCTTTTGCCCTTGCGACGCTGCGTTTCATGCGGGACAAGCTGGCGGATTTCCAGGAGGAGACCGGGGAGCTTTTCAACCTGGAGGCCACTCCCGCAGAATCAACCTCCTACCGTCTGGCGAAGCACGACAAGGAGCGGTACCCTCGCATCATTACGGCCGGAGGCCGTTTGGCGGATGGCAAAAACGCCGGAGCGCCCTACTACACCAATTCCACCCAACTGCCGGTTATGGAGACCGAAGATATTTTCGACGCCCTGGACCTGCAAGAGGAACTTCAGGCGGCCTATACCGGCGGTACGGTGTTCCACGTGTTTCTGGGGGAAGCCATTGAAGACTGGCGCTCCTGCCGGGATCTGGTTAAGGCCATAGCCCATACCTACCGTATCCCCTACTTCACGATTTCCCCCACGTTTTCGGTATGCCCGGTTCACGGCTACCTGCGGGGGGAACACTTCACCTGTCCCCGGTGTAAACAGGAGGCGGAAGAAAAGCTGAAACAGCAAATAACGGAACTGGAAATAGAACGTCAAGCGGCGCTGGCCGGGATGTATTAATTTTGGCAGCCGCCTGCGGGGGTCCGGGGGACCCAAGGCCCCCGGCGGGGTGTTGCGGGGCAGAGCCCCGCAGAGGCGGGAGTTCTGAACGCCGAATTCGGCGTTAGAAGTTTGACGGATTAATTTTAAGGAGAAAAAATCATGCGGAATCTTAAAGACATCGAAGGGGATTTGGAAGCGGCCCGGAAGGCCCTTTCCCTGGTGGAAGGAACTCAGGCGGAAGTATATAGCCGTATCGTGGGGTACTACCGGTCTGTACGGAACTGGAACCGGGGAAAGCGGGAAGAATACGGGGAGCGGAAACCGTTCCGTCTTCCCTCTGAAGAACAAATTCTGGGAAACCGGGACTTCCCGGCATCGCCTGCGGAGGCGAAGGTTGCCACAGGCGGAGGAAGAGGACGGCTCCTGCTGTTTGTGCGCCCCGCCTGTCCGGCCTGCCCGGGGGCTAAGGCTGCGGCATCCCGTTTGGGTATTCCCGTAGACCTGGTAAACGCCGATACGGAGGCCGGCATGGCGGAGGCGGTACGGCGGCGGGTCTTTTCCACCCCCACGGCGATACTCCTTGCCGGAGACGGGCAGGAAGTGGGCCGCGCCCTTGACGCGGGGAGCATAAGCGAGCTGGCGGCTGGGTGAGTATGTACGCGGTACTTCTTTCAACCGTGAAAAGCATTACCCATGCGTGTACTCCTTCGTAAGACAAGCCTGGTTGATTATCCCGGAAAAGTGGCGGCGGCGATGTTTTTTCCGAGATGTACCCTGCGGTGTCCCTGGTGCCAGAACCGGGAGCTTGTCATCCCCGGCGGCGTGGCCGGGATGACGGACCTCTGTACCGTCGAGAAGGCCCTGGATCATATTTTGAAACGCCGTTCCGTTTTGGGCGGCGTGGTCCTAAGCGGCGGGGAACCCACCGTCCACGCCGGCCTGGGGGAAATCATCCGGCGTATCAAGGCCCTGGGG
>JAIRLK010000282.1 GCA_031259515.1 Treponema sp.
CGAAACTTAGCCTGGGGGAACTCGGGGCCAACCTGAAGGAATCTGTCTGGGCGTTGCTCTTCCCGGTTATCCTTATCGTGGGAATCCGTTTTGGGGTGTTTACCCCTTCGGAGTCCGGGGCCTTCGCGGTGGCATACGCCCTGCTCATCGGCAAATTCGTCTACAAAGAGCTGACCTGGAAAAAATTCAGAGACGCCCTTATTACCACCATGAAGGACAACGGCGCAATCATGTTGATCATCGCCATGTCCGGACCTTTCAGCTACGCCATCACCTGGGTAAAGGTGCCGGTGATCCTGAGCGGCCTGCTCTTCGGCATCACCGAAAATCCCCAGATCATGGTACTCATCATGATTGGTTTCCTCTTTATCACCGGCATGTTCGTGGACAGCAATGTGAACTTCCTCCTGCTTACGCCGATTTTCCTGCCTATGGTAAAGAGCGTGGGTATAGACCCGGTACACTTCGGCGTACTCATGGCAACGGTGGTAACCCTGGGGGTAATGACTCCGCCGATTGGATCCGCCCTGTATACGGTGTGTGGCATCATCGACTGCCCGGTGGAGGATTACACCAGGGAGAGCCTGCCGTTCCTTGCGGCGGTGCTCCTGGAGTTGGCTATCTTGGTGTTCCTGCCCGATGTGGTGCTATGGATACCCAATATGGTATTCGGCACATAAGGCCGGACAACTTTTACGATTTATGAGGAGTATATCATGCAAATGACCATGCGCTGGTTTGGGCCGGGCTATGATTCGGTAACCCTGGAACAGATCCGGCAGACGCCGGGGGTTACGGGAGTTATCACGACCCTTTACGGGACCCTGCCGGGAGAGGTCTGGGAAAAAGACGCCATCCTTGGCATAAAGAAACAGGTTGAGGACGCGGGGCTTTCCATCGCGGGGATTGAAAGCGTCAATATCCACGACACCATCAAGACCGGCGCTCCCGAACGGGAACAATACATCGAAAACTACATCACTACCCTGGAACGCCTGGGAGAGGCGGATATACACTTGGTGTGCTACAACTTCATGCCGGTCTTTGACTGGACCCGCACGGATCTGGCGAAAAAGCGGGCCGACGGCAGCACTACCATGTCGTATAATCAAAAGATAATTGATACCATCGATCCCGGCGCCATGACCAGTTCCATCAACGCCCAATCCAAAGGCTATGTCCTGGCGGGCTGGGAGCCGGAACGTCTGGGGCGGCTCAAAGAGCTTTTCGCCATGTATAAAGACATAGACGGGGAAAAGCTCCTTGCCAACTTACAATACTTTATTGAGCGGATCATGCCTGTCTGCGGTAAGTACAATATCAACATGGCTATCCACCCGGATGATCCCGCCTGGTCGGTTTTCGGCCTGCCCCGGATCGTGACGGATAAGGAAAAGTTGCTGCGCCTGGTGGGAGCGGTGGATAATGTTCACCACGGGGTTACCCTTTGTACCGGAAGCCTGGGAACTAATCCCGCCAACGACATTCCTGCTATAATCCGGTCCCTTAAAGGCCGGATTCACTTTGCCCATGTACGGAATCTGCGGCATAACGGCCCCGGAGACTTTGAGGAATCCGCCCATCTTTCCGGCGACGGTTCCCTGGATGTTTTCGCCATCATGAAGGCCCTCTACGACATCGGTTTCGACGGTCCCATCCGCCCCGATCATGGACGGGCCATCTGGGGGGAGGTTTCCATGCCCGGCTACGGTCTCTACGACCGGGCTTTGGGAGTAGCGTACCTGAACGGCCTCTGGGAGGCGATTGATAAAATGTCCCAGTACGAAGGAGTATCCGCATGAAACTGAACAATACGGGTTTACAAGACAGGGCGTCCTGGGAAAAGGCGGGTTTTCTGCTGCCTCAATTTGACCGGGAGGCTATGATCCAAGCTACCAGGGAAAATCCCCAATGGGTGCATTTTGGCGCAGGGAATATCTTCCGGGCCTTTCCCGCAGCCCTGCAGCAGACCTTGCTGGAACAGGGAATCGAAAAAACCGGGATTATCGTGGCGGAAGGCTACGACGGGGAGATCATCGACCGGGCCTTTTTGCCCTACGATAATTTGAGTTTAGCGGTAACCCTCAACGCGGACGGTTCCATAGAAAAGCGGGTTATCGCCAGTGTTGCCGGGGCCCTGCGGCTGGACAAGCCGGAAGATTTTGACGCCCTTAAAGGGATCTTCCGTTCCCCGTCCCTGCAACTGGTCAGCTTCACTATCACCGAAAAGGGTTACAGCCTTCAGGGACGGAACGGTTTGTTCCCGGAGGTGGAGGCCGATTTCCGGGAGGGGCCCGGAGCGCCTAAAAGCTACCTGGGGCGGCTGGCCGGCCTTTGCTACGAGCGGTACCTGGCGGGACCCTTCCCCCTGGCCCTGGTCAGTATGGACAACTGTTCCCGCAACGGGGACAAACTGTTCCAGGGGGTAGAGCCGTTTGCGGTACAGTGGGTCGAAAAGGGCCTGGTGGAAGCGGGTTTCCTGGAATATATCCGGGACCCGTGCAAGGTTTCCTTTCCCTGGAGCATGATCGACAAGATCACCCCCCGACCCGATGAGGGGGTACGGCAAATGCTGGAGTCCCTGGGTTTTACCGATACGGAAGGGCAGGTTACCGCGAAGAACACCTACATCGCCCCTTTTGTAAACGCCGAAAAAGCCCAGTACCTGGTGATCGAAGACGCCTTCCCTGCGGGCCGCCCCGCCCTGGAGCGGGTTGGAGTGCTTTTCACCGACCGGGACACGGTAAACCGGGTGGAAAAGATGAAGGTCTGCACCTGCTTAAATCCCCTCCATACGGCCCTGGCGGTTTTCGGTTGTCTCTTGGGGTATACGAAGATCAGCGCGGAGATGAAGGACCCGGATCTGGTAAAACTGGTGGAACGCATAGGTTATCAAGAGGGCCTTCCCGTCGTGGCGGATCCGGGGATTCTTTCGCCAAAACAGTTTATCAACGAGGTTCTACAGGTACGGTTCCCCAACCCTTTCATGCCCGACACACCCCAACGGATAGCCACCGACACCTCTCAGAAGATCCCCATCCGGTTTGGCGAAACCATCAAGGCGTATCTGGCGGATCCAGAACGGAATCCGGGGGACCTGAAGCTCATCCCCCTGACACTGGCGGCGTGGCTGCGCTATCTCTTGGGGGTAGACGATAAGGGCGTTCCCTTTACCGTCAGCCCCGATCCCCTCTACGACACCCTCGCCGCCGCTCTTTCGGGGATCAGCCTGGGGCAAGCGGGCCCCTTCCATCAGCGGCTTGAACCCATCCTGTCCAACCCGGCTATCTTCGCGGTGAACCTCTACGAAGCGGGACTTGGGGAGCGGGTGGAGGCGTATTTTGAGGAACTCACCGCCGGGCCCGGGGCGGTACGAAGCGCCTTGAGCCGGTATGTAGAAGCCTGAACATTCGCGGGGCAACGCCCCGCCGGGGCCCCTGGGATGGTTCTTTTCCGTACCTCCGGGGGGCCTTGTCCCCTGGGGATCTGCCCCGCAGAAGGGAAACTTTCCCCTCCTGAACTTGAGTAAATACAAAAAACCCGGTAGGATAACCACGATACGCTTTTATTCAATCCGCTTATATTAAGGAAGCAAAACATGAAGAAGGACATCATCCTTGCCGGGGTCGGCGGGCAGGGGGTACTCTCCATCGCCGCCATCATTGCCCGGTCGGCGCTTGCCGAAGGGCTGACGGTGCGCCAGTCGGAAGTACACGGCATGGCCCAGCGGGGGGGCGCGGTACTGGCTCATCTCCGTATCGCCGATGGGATCATCCCATCGGACCTGGTCCCCCAGGGCGGGGCGGACCTCATCATTTCCATGGAGGTGCTGGAAAGCCTCCGCTATGCCGGGTGGCTTTCCCCCCAAGGCGCCCTGGTCTCCTCTGCGGAACCCTTCATCAACATTCCGGATTATCCTGAGATCGCGGTTATTACGCGGGTAATTGAGCGCTTCCCTGTATACCGGCTCATAGAAGCCGTGAGCCTGGCCCGGGAAGCGGGACATGCCCGGTCGGTAAACATGGTCATGGTGGGGGCAGGTTCTCCCTTCCTGCCGGTCAAGCCGGAGACGCTGGAAAACACGATAGGCGATATTTTCGGCGCCAGGGATCCCGCCCTGGCGGAAGTAAACCTCCACGCTTTCAGGCTTGGCCGGGAAGCGGCCGCCGGCAAAGGAAACGCGGAATGAACTACCAATACTGGCATCCAAAGATGGAGACGCTGCCCCGTGCGGACTTGGAAGCCTGGCAGCTTGCCCGGCTAAAAGACACGGCCGCTTATGCGTTAAGGACTCCCTTTTATAAAGAACGGCTTACCCGGGCGGGAATCAGGGAAGCGGATGATATCAAGAGCCTTGAGGACCTCAAGCGTATCCCCTTTACCACCAAGCACGATCTGAGGGATGCTTTTCCCTATGGGATGTTGAGTGTCCCCCGGGACGAGGTGATACGCCTCCATGCCTCAAGCGGTACCACGGGGACGCCCACCACTATCTACTTCAACCGGGAAGACATCAGGCGGTGGAGCGGCTTTGTGGCCCGGTGCATTTACGGAACGGGGTGTAACAAGTCAGATGTGTTTCAGAACATGATCACCTACGGCCTGTTTACCGGCGGCCTGGGCTTCCACGCCGGAGGCGAGGAGGTCGGCATGTTGGTGATTCCTTCGGGGGCGGGCAATACCACCCGCCAATTCAAGCTTATGCAGGATTTCGGTACCACGGTGGTTCACGCTACCCCGAGCTTCCTCCTCCATGTGGAGTCCAGGATGAAAGAAGAAGGGGTGAGCCGGGACAGCCTGCGCCTTAAGCGGGCCTTTGCCGGCGCGGAGCCTTATTCGGAGGATACCCGCCGGCGCATTGAGGAACTCCTGGGCATAGACGTGTACAATTCTTACGGCCTTTCAGAGATGAATGGTCCCGGCGTAGCCTTTGAATGTCAGGCGAAAAACGGCCTCCACCTCTGGGAAGACGGCTATATCGCCGAAATCATCGACCCGGAAACGCTGGAACCGGTTCCGGAGGGCGAAACCGGAGAGCTGGTACTCACCATCCTCTGCCGGGAAGCCACCCCCATCCTGCGTTACCGTACCCGGGATATTTCGGGTTTCTCCACCGGGCCGTGCCCCTGCGGCAGAACCCACCGCCGCATTAGGCGTATCACCGGCCGTACCGACGACATGCTCATCATCAACGGGGTAAACCTCTTCCCCAGTCAGATTGAAGAAGTGATCATGGGCATCAAAGAGGCGGGGAACAACTACCTGATCGTGGTGGAAAAAGACGGGTCCCTGGACCGGCTTACCGTCAAGACCGAAATAGGCCCGGACATCTTCATGGACGACTCCCGGCCCCTCAACGCACTCAGGGAAAAAATACGCAAGACCCTTCAGGCTTCAATAACCATCAACCCCAAAGTGGAACTCCACGAAAAGGGAGCCCTCCCCGTGTCGGAAGGAAAAGCCAAGCGGGTTCAGGACAACAGACCCAAGGAGGTGTAAAGGCGTTAAGGAGGGGCCGGCCTTGCTCCGCAAGTCCGCGGCTTCCTGCTGTCAACCCGTTAAGGATTCTTACCTTGTTGGCATTGTATATGAAAAGTTGACAGCGCCTTACCACTCCCGTGGTTTAAAGCCTTCGGGAACACTAATCCGTACCGTATCTCCCGATTGTTCCAGGACAAAAAAACCGTACTTTACGGCAAAGGCCTTCACCTCCTCAGAGGCTATTGCTCCGGCCACCGCCCCTAACAGCTTCCGTTTGTCCTGGTGTTCATCGGCATAACACCGCAGTTTCTCCATCCGCGCTGCATGATCCCGCACATCGCTGTTCGTCAGGCTGGTTTTTACCTCCACCGCAAGGGCGGCATCCCCATTTTCCAGCAGAATATCCACTTCGGCGATAATACGCCCCTGGGGATCGCTATAGCGCACATTGGGGGCCACCTTCCCAAAGACATACCCCAGTTGGTTGAACTTCCCCAGGATATTGGGGACGATCAGTTCTTCCACCAAGTCGCCAATACGGCTGCCCAATTTACTGATTTTGCGGTCCGTCTCCTGAAACTTACGATCCGTTTCTTTGAACCGGTGATCTGTTTCTTCGAACCGGCGGGCCGTTTCTTTGAACTGACGGTCTGTTTCTTCGAACCGGCGGGCCGTTTCCTGAAACATGATCCACACCTTTTCAAAGGTCAGCCCCATCTCCGGCGCTTGCTTCCGCAGGGTTTCGTTGATCATAGGTATACCTTACTTCATTGCTGTGTGGTTGTCAAGGAACCGCATTGCCTAATAATTAATCTAGTCGAAAAGGGGCGGTTGCCTAAAAACAAAAACCTAGTTGTAAAGTAGAATTGCTATACAAAGGGCTAGAAACTTATGCAGCTTCCGTTACAGAGACGGATCTTCGTCGCCATTGTAGTCTAACTTGATAGTTCTAGCCTCCTTTTTGTACGCGGCGTTTGACCTTGTACCAGAGACAATAAAGTCTGAGGTGTGCCAAGCGATGTAACAATCTTCACCCCACACATTACTGATGTCATCGGAAGTATACTCAACAGTTACAACGCCATTGGCATCAGTAACGCCTGACTTGGCGTGGTAACCGGAGGCGCTCCAACCACCACCAGCCTCCCAAACCGGACCAACATAGTACGTCGTGCCGCCATCATCGTGCATGTTGATTTTGATGGTGAGTGTTCCACCACCACCGCCATCATCGGAATCCTGCTTGCATCCCGACAGAGCCAAACCGAACGCCAGCGCCATTACCAGCGTTCGCAACCAAATTTTTTTGTTTGCCATTGTTTTCTCCTTTACTTTGGCAACAAAGTTTTAGTTATACGTTGAAATTCATAAAACCTTTATTTAAGGGTGTTCCGTAACGGCGGCACGGATGCCACCGCCTCCATAAATTTCAGATTTTATGGCGCATAACGTTCCGACTGTTTACGATGTTTTGCCAGCCCGAATAAGGGCTTTGCGCAGCAAAGACCACGGCTGGCAAAATGTGCTAGAGTAACGGCGTGGGAATGGAGTGTAGCGCAATGACCTAGGAACTGTTACTAAATAAACTGGACAATATTAAGAAACAGCGGCAATAGAGTAATTCCATTCGCCGTGAAAATCAGCCCTGCGAATATTCAGGCTGTTAAACTCTTCATCTGTAATTT
>JAIRLK010000285.1 GCA_031259515.1 Treponema sp.
GTTTTCCAATAGGGACGCGTTTACTGCGCGGTTTTCCGTCTTTGTTGCGGTACGAGACGGCCTCGTAAAGGTAGACGTGATTTCCGACCTTCTGACGGAGGATATAAGCCATAAAACGACCTTCTGTAACTATAATATATAGTAGCTACATAAAGAAGGGGTGTCAAGCATTTTCGATAAAAAAAGGTGAAATAGTGTACTTTCACACCGTTTTAACGACTAACCAGAGGCTGTTTTACGGTTTTTGTTTGTAGTGCTAATTTATTGAAGGATTTAGGATACATTTAAATCCCTGGCAATTCTTAAGCGGATTTATAATTGGACTATTTTCCGCATGGGTATGTATAAATACAAATTCAATATGGTTAAGTATATACATACATTTATTTAATAATGCATTATATACGACAACTGTAAAATTTAAAAATATTGTTCCAATAAAAGGTTTTAATGCAAATAATACTGTACCGGTAGTATTTCAGCCATTATGGTTTGACATAATGGGTCTGTTAATATTATTATTGGGAATAGTATTATTGAAAAAAGGATTTAGTGAAAAAGCTAAAAACTGCGTATAACGAGGCTGTCGAATAAGTGTTTTCCGGGGGCCTAGAACGCTATATATAGCCTGTTTATTGCTTCCAATACACTATATATAGTGGCTTTTTGCCTGTTGACGGACTTTTCCGACAGTCTCAACAGGACTGTTTACGCTTCGCCGCAGTAGCGGCTCGGCCTCCGCAACGGCTAGGTCATTCCGCTACGCTCCATTCCCACGCCGTCGCATACAGCCGGAACGTTATTCTAATCGTTTTGCGGGGTTGCCGTCATTACCCGGATTTGGCCTTGTCTGACCCGGAGGCCGTTTTTTTGGGAGTTCTTTTTGGAGAAGTTGTTTTTGAGTAACTATTCAGTCGTAGCGTGATTTGAGAGCTTTTCTTGTTCTCTAGTGCTTTAACGAAGGGGACTACCGCCCCCTTCCGCTCCCAATCGGCTCATTGGGGACTAAAGTCCCTTGGCATAAAGCCCCTTCATTTCGCCGATTTTCGCTATCCCCCGCAGGCGACTGAATAGTTACGCTTTTGAAACAGAAGTATGATGGATAGTCCCGTCAAAGAGCAAGTCAAAAGCTTCGCAGGCGGTTTCCACAAAATCAGCCTGGATGGAATCGGTGATCTCCTTGTCCAGTTCCGCCCACTCGTCCCGGTTATCCGAGGGAAGAAGAACCCGCTCCATACCGTTCCTGATGGCGGCCAGAACCTTTTCCTTGATCCCCCCTATGGCAAGGATGCGCCCGGTCAGGGTGAGTTCCCCAGTCATGGCGACGGCCGGTTTGGGCGGCGCGGCGCAGAGGGTGGACAGGAGGGAAGCCGCCAAGGTTATACCCGCCGAAGGCCCGTCTTTGGGGATGGCGCCTTCGGGAACGTGGATGTGAAAATCCGTCTTGCCAATGTCTTTGATCGTAAAAGCGTAACGGGGCTGTATGCTCCGCAGATATGAGAGGGCGATGCGGGCGCTTTCCTTCATCACTTCCCCCAGGTTCCCGGTCATGATGAGTTCGCCGTTTCCCTTAAAGGCGATAGTTTCTACCGGCAGCATAGCGCCGCCGGTTTCGGTCCACGCCAAGCCGTAGGACACGCCGATCCGGGCTTCGGTATACACGACGTCGTTCTTGTACTTACGCCGGCCCAGAAGTTTTTCCAGACTTTCCCGGCGTATTGTCTTCTTGTAGGAGGTAATGGGCTTATCCGGGTCCATCCCATAGTCCTTTTGAACCGCGTCCCGGGCAATACGCCTGACGCACCGGGCGATCTCCCGTTCCAGCCCCCGGACCCCGGATTCCATGGTCCAATGCCTGATGATGTCCAAAACAGCCCCTTCCGCGAAAGTGATTTTGGCGCTTCCCAGACCGTTCTCCTCAAGCTCCTTAGGGATAAGAAAATGCCGGGCAATGGCTAGCTTTTCCCGCTCCCCGTATCCGGGAATTTCGATGATCTCCATCCTGTCCAGCAGGGGGTAGGGGATGGTATGCAGGGAATTGGCGGTGGCAATGAAAAGCACTTTGGATAGATCGTAGGGAACTTCCATATAGTGATCGGTAAACGTCGAATTTTGTTCCGGGTCCAGAACCTCAAGAAGGGCCGACGCCGGGTCTCCCCGGAAATCGCTTGAAAGTTTGTCAATTTCGTCCAGCAGGAACACCGGATTTACCGTCCCCGCCTTGCGCATGGACTGAATGATTTTACCCGGTAGAGCGCCCACATAGGTTTTCCGGTGCCCCCGTATCTCCGCCTCATCCCGTACGCCACCCAGGGAAATCCTGATAAAGCGCCGCCCCAGGGCGCGGGCCACAGACTTGCCCAGGCTGGTTTTCCCCGTTCCCGGCGGACCCACAAAACAGAGGATGGGACCCTTGATCCCCGCCGATGTCTGTCCCCGGGCGGTAAGCTCCCTGACGGCGATAAACTCCAGAATACGCTCTTTGGCCTTGCGCATGTCGAAGTGGTCTTCGTCGAGGACCTGTTCCGCCTGGGTCAGATCCCCGGAATCCACGCTGGATTCGCTCCAGGGAAGGTCGGCTATCCATTCCAGATAACCCCGGTGTACCCCCGCCTCCGGGGAAAAAGGCTGGAGTTTCCTGAGCCGCGCTATCTCCTTCCGGGCCTTAAGAAGTATCTCCTCCGGGGGATTCTTCTCCATAACAGCTTTCTCCAAGTCGGCGAATTCGTCTTCGCCGGAGGCCGTCCCCAGTTCTTTGTTAATTTCCTTGAGCTGTTCTTGGAGGATGTATTCCCGCTGGTTTTTTTCCATCCGGCTTTTGACTTTTCCGCTGATGTTCTTCTGTATGCCGAAGATTTCGTTTTCCATTTCCAGCATTTCAAGAAGCTTTTCCAGCCGTTCCGCGGTATCTTCTATGCGTAGAAGTTCTACCTTTTGTTCAGGCTTGACCGTGATAGCGTTCCCGATAAGATTCCCAAGCCGTTCGGGGCTTTCAGTCCTTTCTACCGCCGTCAAGGTTTCCGTACTTACTTTTTTGGAGAATTCCGCATATTGAACGAAGGATCCTTGCACCGCCCGGGCCAAGGCCGTGATTGCGGGATCTCCTATATCTGGACCGGTACGGGTTATAGGCTTGATGCGGACGGTCTGATACTTTTGCTGTTCCGTAACGGAAAGGACGGCCGCCCGGTATTCACCCTGAAATACCACGCGATAGGTATTATCGGGCAACTTCAGATGCTGGATGATGCGGACCAGGGTCCCTGCTGGGTAGGTTTCTCCGGAGAAGCCGGAACTGTCGGGCCCGCCCTTTCCGGCGCCCCGCCTGAATCTGCCGGCGTCGGTTTTGTATCCCCTTCGCTGCATCGTGGCCATATTTTCCGTGAACCCTCCGCCCTCCACGCCGGGGGACAGATCGTCTTCCCCGGCGGGTTTGAGGCAGGCGGCAAAAAGCCTAAAGTCGCCCCGGGTCAAGGCCGCGTCTACTGCGGCAATCCCCGACTTGTAGGTAACAAACATGGGAATGACGGTCTGGGGAAACAAGACCAGTTCCCGCAGGGGGAACAGGGGCAATTCTTCAATCGGGGATTCGTCTTTCAAGACCGATGAAAACAACGATACTCCCGGGATTTTTGAGACTCTAAAGAGTTTTGAACCCCGGTTGAATTTCATGCGCTCTTCTGAATTGAATGAATTTCAGGGGGATCGGATTTTTCTACTACATCCTGAGTGATAACCACCCGCTTTTCACCTTTCATGGAAGGGATGTCAAACATGATATCCGTCATAAGCCGTTCCACAATAGCCCGCAACCCCCGGGCGCCGGTTTTCTGCTTGATTGCCGTATCCGCAATGGCATCAATGGCCCCTTCGGTAAATTCCAGCTTGACGTCGTCTATGGACAGAGAAGCCTGATATTGCTTGACTATAGCGTTCTTAGGCTCGGTAATGATCCGCTTAAGGTCGTCCCGGTTCAATTCTTCAAGGCAGACCGTGATAGGAAGACGGCCTATGAACTCGGGGATCATGCCGAAGTGGATAAGATCGTCCGGATGAAGCGAGGCGTATAATTCTTTGAGGCTCCGGTTCTTATTGTCCCGAATGTCCGCGCCAAAGCCCATAGGATGCTGTACCACCCGTTTTTCGATGAATTTATCCAATCCCACAAAGGCGCCGCCGCAGATAAAGAGAATATCCGTGGTATTGATGCGGATCATCTCCTGGTTGGGATGTTTCCGCCCGCCCTGGGGCGGTACCGAAGCAATGGTACCCTCAATGATCTTGAGGAGGGCCTGTTGTACCCCTTCGCCGGACACGTCCCGGGTGATGGAGACATTTTCCCCCTTCCGGGCTATCTTGTCGATCTCATCAATGTAGACTATTCCCCGTTCCGCTGCCGCGACATTGCTCCCCGCGTTCTGAATAAGTTTGAGGAGGATGTTTTCCACATCCTCTCCCACATACCCCGCCTCGGTCAGGGTAGTGGCATCCACAATGGCAAAGGGGACTTTGAGCTTCTTCGCCAGGGTCTTGGCCAGGAGGGTTTTTCCCGTTCCCGTGGGACCCACCAGGAGGACATTGGATTTTTCTATTTCCACATCGTCCGGTTCCCGTGCGGGATTGGCAATGCGTTTGTAGTGGTTGTATACCGCCACGGACAAGGCTTTTTTTGCGTCATCCTGGCCTATGATGAACATATCAAGATAGGTCTTGATTTCCCGGGGGGTGGGAATGTCTCCGGTAAACTGGGTAGAAAGGTCGTGATCTTCTTCGACTAAAATCTTTCTGCATACTTCCACACATTCATCGCAGATAAATACATCGTTAGGTCCGGCTATAAGGCGTCTGGCCATGTCGGCGCTTTTACCGCAGAAAGAACAGGCCCGTTCAAATCCGCCTGAACCATTACGTAATTTAGCCATTTTTTTCCCTCGTAAGTATCCTGTCCGCCGCGCCGTAGGCAACCGCTTCGGCGGCAGGCATATAGAAATCCCGTTCCATGTCCTGGGCAATAATTTCCGCGCTTTTACCCGTATGTATGGCGAAATAATCAATAGTCATCTTTTTAAGGCGCAGAATCTCCTTCGCCTGTATGCCTATGTCCCTGGCCTGGCCCTGAGCGCCGCCCCAGGGCTGGTGAATGAGCACCCGGGAGGAGGGCAACACCAGCCGCTTCCCCTCCGTACCCGCCGTGAGGATCAACGCCGCCATACTGGCTGCCTGACCCAGACAAATAGTCTGAACATCGCATTTCACGTACTGTATAGTATCGTAAATGGCAAGCCCGGCGGTTACCGACCCTCCGGGAGAATTGATGTACAGGTTGATGTCCTTTTCGGTATCCTGGCCGTCCAAAAAGAGGATCTGAGCCACTACAAGGTCTGCGGTAAGGTCGTTGATCTCCCCATCCAGAAAAACTATCCTATCTTTAAGGAGGCGGGAATAAATATCATACGAACGTTCACCAACCCCGGTCTGCTCAACCACAATCGGTACAAGGGAATTCATATTTTCAGTCATGTATACAATTTAACCATTATTTGATACCAGGTCCAGGTATTTCGTATGGTTCCCCTTTTTAATCGTATTTTCCGCCAATAAAAGGTCTAACAATTTTCGTTCTCTAATCTGTTCTTTAAGATACTCCCGCATCTGATCGGATTCATAATATTTTTCTATTTCTTCTACCGATGCGCCGGTCCCCCTGGACTGGGCTTCAAATTCCTTTTCAATATCCTCGTCGCCGGCATCAATGCCCAGATCCTGTATGAGCGTGTTCACGATGAGCTTGATCTGAAGGGCCCTGACGACCTCCGGCCTCCATCCCTCGAAGAGCAAACTCTTGGACCTATCGGGTTTCTCCGTCTTTTTCTCAAGTACCTCGGGGGTTACCTTTAACTGCCGCGCAAGGTCCTGCCACCGGCTTTCCAGTTCAACCTGAATCATAGATTCGGGGACATCCACCGGGGTACTGTCCATGATTTTTGCCAGCAACTGGTTTACGGTGACTTCCCTCACCTTTCGTTCCAGATTCCAGATAAGCCGTTCCCTGATGCTGTTTTTAAGATCCTCCAGGGTTGTGAACTTTTCATCTACATCCTGGGCCAGATCGTCATCCAGTTCCGGAAGCCGCTTTTCTTTCAGAGCCGTAAGGGTTACTCGTATCTTCTTGGTCTTCCCGGCAAGGTCCTGGTCCTCAAAATCTTCGGGGTAGGACTTGTCTATATCCCTGGTTTCCCCCTTCTTCATCCCCGCGACTTCATCATCGAACTTAAAGATGTTATGCCCCGTTCCCAGGGCAAACACAAAATCCTGCCGCTCCGTACCCGGAATAAGATCTCCCGTATCGGCGATCTCCACGTAATTTACGGTAACCACATCGCCCGCCGCCGTCGCCGCGTTATCGTCCTTATCCAGAACTACCGCGTTCCGTTCCCTGAGGATCTGTAATTCCCGATCCAGGTCTTCATCAGAAATCTCCGCGTCCGGCGCTTCAACCTCATAGCCCTTCCAGGGACCCGCCACAATCTGGGGGAAAGTATCGTAGACTACGGAGAACGTCAGGTCCGTCTCCAGGTCCAGTTTCAGGTCCGTGTCCTTGAGTTGAGGGACGGAGTAGGGGAGGGGCCGGTTCTCTTTTGGGAAGGATGCATCCTCGAAAACCGTACTGATTGCCTTTTCAACAATTTTCTCCAGGGTTTCCCCCTTAAACGCCTCGCCGAATTTCCTGAGCAGAATCTCTCTGGGGATCTTCCCTCGCCTGAAACCGGGGATCTGCATGTCTTTGGCATATTTGGCGATAATTGTGTCGTATTCGGAACGGACATCATCTTTGCCGATGATAAGGGTAAGCTGCAACGCCGAATGTTCAAGCCGCTTGAATTCTTTGGTTACGGTCACTTGTTTCCTCTTTAATATGAATATTTTTCCACGTTAAGCGGGAAACGGGAGTCGGACCCGCGACATCCACCTTGGCAAGGTGGCGCTCTACCACTGAGCTATTCCCGCATGTTACAACAAGAGTAAGGCCGCCCCGCAGGTCATTATCGCTTGCCTTCTGCGAGAGAAGGGACTTGAACCCTTATGCCTGGGGCACCAGATCCTAAGTCTGGCGTGTCTACCAATTTCACCACTCTCGCGCGGTCAGTAACAGGCAAACGCTATGCGGCGTCTGCCGCAAATCAATTAGGGGCAGTGTACCCTATTGCGGCCTCCCTGTCAATGGAACGGCCCAAGGATATATAAAAGTACACCCGGCGGACCTTCTCCTCCCGTCAGGGCGATTACTCACACGCTGACTGACCGTTAAAGAAGATAGAAATTAACGCCGGTTTTCCGATAGCCTGACCTTTCTTTATACCATAAGGAA